>JAJRSQ010000460.1 GCA_024278725.1 Chloroflexota bacterium | reverse complement strand
TTCGGTTGCGGGTGAACGGGCAATTACTGGCGGAGGGGAACTCGGCATGGTGGCAGCTTTCACCGGGGGAATATCGGTTTGAAGCAACGGGGATGGATGCGGACGGGCAATCGGTACGGGCGGGAGTGGACGTTTCGGTTACGGCTGTGCCGTAACCCAATTTTCCAATTTCAAGTTGGGAATACGTTGATAATGGCGCATATTATTCGTTACCAAGATTTTATTTTCTGCCAACGCAGTGCTGGCAATTAACAAATCAAAATCAGGCAATAATTGCCCGGTCTTTCGCAATGTCGTTTTTAACGCGCCAAATTGCCGGAGGATGTCATCAGACAACGGCAGCACGGGAAATTGTTGTAAAAATAGTTGCGCCCGTTCCAAATTATGTTGAACATAATTTGAATTGAACGCACCATAATACAATTCTGCCCGCGTAATGACCGATACAGAAAGTTGCGTCCATGTCACCCGCAACAATTTTTCCTTTACTTGCGCGTGACCCTTCAGCCAATAAATACAAATGTCGGTATCAAGCAGGTAATTCATAGCGACAAATCTCGATTGGACACCGTACGCGTGCGATAAATTTCATCAACAATTTCGTCCGGTTCGCGCTCATCGCGCCAACTGCCAAAAGTATCCATCACATTCGCTGATGTTTCACGAGCACGATTATATTTATGTTGCAAATAGTCAATGAAATCCAACACTTCGGGGAGGATATCTGTTGGCAACGAACGGATTTTTTCAATTGTTTCCTTTTTCAAATCGTGCGTCATACATCACCCCCAAATAATTGTGTAGCTATTTTAGCACAGAAACAGCTGTAATGAAAGGATTTTGCAAATGAAACGCACTTCGATAACCCTGTTCATCATCCTGATACTCGCGACCGCCTGCCAACTGCGACCCATCCCTGCGCCCACCGCCGAACCATCCACCACCGATACCCCGATGCAGGCGCAGACTTTGCCCACCAACACCGTCCCCCCCGCGCCGGAAACGCCTTTCCCGCCGCTGGTGATGCGCAGCACCCCGGAAAACGGCGCGGAAGTGGCGCTGGACGCCCCCATTGAACTGACCTTCGACCAGCCGATGGACACGGCTTCGGTGGAAAAAGCCTTTTCCATTGACCCCGCGCTGGATGGTGCGCTGAATTGGGTGGATGATACCACGGTGCGTTTCGTCCCGGCGCGAGGTTATCAGCGCGGCGAACGCTACCGCGTCACCGTGGCGGAATCGGCGCAGAGTGCCGCCGGATTGCCGCTCAATCGCCCGGTGGAAGTCACCTTTGAAACGGTGGGCTATCTGGCGGTGAGCAGCGTCCAGCCCGCGCCGGACAGCACGGAAATTCTGCCCGACACCACCATCACCGTGCTGTTCAATCGCCCGGTGGTACCGCTGACCGCCATCGAGAATCAAGCCGGGTTACCGCAGCCGCTCACCTTCACCCCGCCCGTGCGCGGCGAAGGGCAATGGCTCAACACCTCGATTTACCAATTCACTCCCGCCGACGGGTTCGTCCCCGCCACCGAATACACCGCCCGCGTCGCCGCCGGATTGACCGCAACGGACGGCAGTGTGCAGGAAGATGATTTTGTGTGGCGCTTCCGCACTGAATCGCCGCAAGTGGTGGCGAGCTACCCCGATACCGCCGCACAATTCGTCAGCCCCACGCCGACCATCCAATTGGCGTTCAACCAGCCGATGGATCACGCTTCGGTGGAGGGGGCATTCCGCATGAGAAACGCCGCCACCGGCAAATCCATCGCCGGGACATTTTCATGGGCGTCGGAAGGTCTCACCCCGCCGTCGGACTCGTACAACAATTTTTATGATTATTACGCCGTCAACAATCAGGGAAAAGATGGTTCCTGGGCGGTCGGGGTGGAAACGGTCTCCTTCACCCCCGTCGATACCCTGTCGCCGGGCGCGAAATATATCGTCTTCCTCGGCGATACTGCCACCGGCGCATTGGGCAACAATGCGACTCTCTCTTTCCCGTACAGCTTTTCGTTCTCCGTGATTCCGCCGCTGGAAATCATCCGCACCTATCCCCGCGACGGCGACACCGATGCCAGCCCGTGGGATTCGCTGGAGGTGAACTTCACGGCGCCGGTAGACCCCGCCTCGGTGAAAGTGGGCGAGAATGTCATCATCAGCCCCCCTGTGACCGCCACCGAGGTTTACACGTATTTTTGGGATAGCGCCACCTCCATGAACATCGGTTTTCCGACCACCGCCTCCAGCGCGTACACCGTCACGCTGAAGGGAAGCATCACCGACCGCTACGGTCAACCGTTGGGCGAAGATACCACCATCCATTGGCAAACCCTTGCCTTCGAGCCGATGCTCTACCTGCACACCCCCGGCGATGTGGCGATGTATCGCACCGACTCCCCCACCAACCTCTACTTCACCGTGCGGAATGCGGCGCAAGTCTCTTTTTCGCTGTACCGGCTGCCGGAAGATGATTTCATCAACTTAACCGGGCAAGACCGCTGGGATTACCGGCAGGGGTATCTCCCCCCGCGAGACGCGCTGATACGGCAGTGGCAGGTCGAAACCGCCCCCATCCTGAATCGGAACGCCATTTACGGCACTAACCTTTCCGGCGAAGACGGCGGCACGCTCGCGCCCGGTTTGTATTATTTGATGTCCGGCATCAACCCGGGCGACGAATATCCCGAAGCGGCAGATTTGGGAGGGCAATATCGTGTTCAGCAAATCATCGCCGTGAGTGGCGCAAACCTGACCGTGAAATCATCATCAGACCAGACGATGGCGTGGCTGACCGACCTGACCACCGCCGAACCCATCACCGGGACGATACTCCGTTTCCGCACCGAAAATGATTCGCTGGGCACGGTTGTCTCCGACGCAGACGGCATCGGCGGCGTGACCCATGCGCCGCTTGACCCGTGGGACTCCCGTTTCGTCTTCAGCGATGAGCCGTTCGCCGTTGCCAGCACCGATTGGCGCGACGGCATCGAGCGCTGGAATTTCGGCATCAACACCGAAGATTTTCTGCAACCCTATGCCTTCCATCTGTACACCGACCGCGCCATCTATCGCCCCGGGCAAACCGTCTTTTTCAAGGGCATCATCCGCAAAGATGATGACGCCCGCTATACCCTGCCCAGACCATCCCCCGTACAAGTGACAGTGTACGATTATCAGGGCAAGCAAATTTTTTCCGAGCAATATGGATTGAATGAAAACGGCACTTTCAACGGGCAGTTCGATTTGGCGGACGAAGCCGGTTTGGGCAGTTATTTCATCGAAGCGGTGTATGAAGATGAATCTTTCAGCGCGGGTTTTTCAGTGGCGGCGTACCGCAAGCCGGAATTTCTGGTGGATGTCTCCACCGACAAACCCGAATACCGCAACGGCGATACGATTCTGCTCACCGCGCAAGCGAGCTACTTTTTCGGCGGGGCGGTGAAAAACGCGCCCGTGCAATACAATATCCTCTCCGAAGATTATTTCTTCCGCTATACCGGCAAGGGCTGGTACGATTTCACCGATTACGATTTCAGCCGCAACCGCAGTGAGGATTTCGTCCCCGGTTTTGGCGAATTAATTATGGACGGCGAAGCGACCACCGACGCCGACGGCGTATTTTCGCTGGAAGTCCCCGCCGACATCGCCGAGCGGATTGCCAGCCAACGCTTCACGCTGGAAGTGACCGTCACCGACCCCGACAGCAACCAGCAAGTCTCGAACCGCACCACGGCTATCGTCCACAAAGGGGATTTTTATGTCGGATTGCGCCCTGAAAAATACGTCAGCACCGCCGGGAAAGAAGCGACGGTCAACCTGCTGACCGTGGATTGGCAAAGCCAGCCCATCCCCAAAAAAGAAATCACCCTCATTTTCAACGAGCATCGCTGGTACAGCGTGAAAGTGCAAAGCGATAGCGGCGGCTATTATTGGGAAAGTCAGGTGGAAGATACCCCCGTTGCCACTGTGACCGTCGCCACCGATGGCGATGGTATGGCGCAGGCAACCTTCGTCCCCGAAACGGGCGGGGTGTACAAAATTGAAGCCATCGGCGTGGATGACGCGGGCAACCGCGTCCGCTCTTCCACCTTTATGTGGGTTTCCGGCAGCGAATATATCAACTGGCGGCAGGAAAACAACGACCGCCTTGAGCTGGTGGCGGACAAAAAAGAATACCGCGTCGGCGATGTGGCGACCATTCTGATTCCGCACCCGTACAGCGGCACCGTGCGCGCGCTGGTGACGCAAGAACGCGGACACATCTATCAAACCGAAGTGATGACGCTGCCCACCAACTCCGAGCAGATTCAAATTCCCATTACCGCCGATATGCTGCCGAATATGTTCGTGTCGGTGGTGGTGCTGCACCCGTCCACCCCGGATGACCCCGTGCCGAGTTTCAAAGTGGGCTACGCCCAACTGCCGATTGACGTCTCGGAAAAAGAAATCAACATCACCCTGAAAGCCGACCGCGACCGCTTCCTGCCCGGCGACACGGTGACATACAGCGTCACCGCCACCGACGCGGCGGGCAAGCCGGTAGAAGCCGAATTTTCGCTGGCGGTGGTGGACAAAGCCATCCTGACCCTCGCGCCGGACAACGGCGGCTCGCTGCTGGATAGATTCTGGCGCGAGCGCGGGTTGGGCGTCAGCACCGCGCTGGGGCTGACCCTTTCGGCGGAACGGGTGAACGCCACCGTCGCCAGTGAAGCCAAAGGGGGGGGCGGTGGCGGCTTCGAGCAGGCATTCGAAACCGTGCGCGGCGAATTTAAAGACACCGCCTTCTGGCTGGCAGACTTCACCACCAATGCCGATGGCACGGGCAGCGTCACCGTCAAACTCCCCGACAACCTGACCACCTGGGTGCTGACGGCACGGGGGATTTCAAAAGACACCCTCGTCGGCAATGATTCCATCGAAATTGTGAGCACCAAACCGCTGCTGGTGCGCCCGGTCGCCCCACGCTTCTTCGTGGTCGGCGACAAAGCCCAATTGAAGATGATTGTGCAAAACAATACCGAAAACGCCCTGACCGTGGATACCTTTTTTGAAGCGGTCGGCGCGGAATTGGTGGACACCGCCGCCACCGGCTCGCTCACCATCGGCGCGGGCGAAACGGCGACGGTGGTCTATCCGGTGAAAATCGGGCTGGCGGATGAAGCCGTCCTCCGCTTCGGGGCAAAAGGCGGCGGATTTGAGGACGCGGTAGAAATCACCCTGCCCGTTTATCGCCACAGCACCCCGGAAACGGTCGGCACGGCGGGGGTGCTCGACGCGGACGGGGCGCGGCTGGAGGGTGTTGCCCTGCCGCAACGGTTCGACCCCTCGCAGGGGCAACTGACCGTCACCATCGAGCCGAGTCTCGCCGCCGGTATG
>JAJRSQ010000459.1 GCA_024278725.1 Chloroflexota bacterium | reverse complement strand
GGTGATTGTGGAGCAAGCGGGTCCCTTTGCGGTGGTGGTGGCGGACATGCAGATGCCGGGCATGAACGGGATAGAATTTTTGCAGCGAGTCAAAGAAATGTCGCCCGACACCGTGCGCATCATGCTCACCGGCAATGCCGACATGCAAACGGCAATTGATGCGGTCAACAAAGGGAACATCTTTCGGTTTTTGACCAAACCCTGCCCGTATGAAACGATGACCCTCGCCGTCAATGCGGGGTTGGAGCAATATCGCTTGGTCACATCCGAGCGGGAATTGCTGGAAAAAACGCTGATGGGCAGCATCAAGGTTTTGGCGGACATGCTCAGTCTGGCATCGCCGCTGGCGTTCAACCGCGCCACCCGTATTCGGGGGTATGTGCGCCACATTCGGCAGACAATGAAGCTGGAAAACGGCTGGCAGTATGAAATTGCCGGACTGCTGTCGGAAATCGGGTGTGTCACCCTCCCCTCCGATTTGCTGGAACGGGTGTACGCGCAAGCCCCGCTCACCGAGAGCGAAAAGGCGATGTTCAACGCCCATCCGCAGGTGGGCAGCCGGTTACTGGCGAACATTCCGCGCCTCAGCCCGATTGCGCATATGATTGCCGCCCAGCAAAAGCCGTTCAGCGTTTTCCCGCCGGAAGACGAACTCAACGATGAAGCGCGGGCGGTGGCGTTGGGGGCGCAAATTCTGAAAGTTGTCCTCGACTTCGACCAACTGGTTTCCGGCGGCGTCCCCCAGCGCGAAGCATTGGCGGTACTGCGCGCCCGTCGGCGCGATTATAACACCGCTGTGGTGCTGGCGTTGGAAAAAATGCGCTTTGAAAAGGTGGAAGAGGTCAAAAAGACCGTCCGCGTCCGCGATTTGAGCATCGGCATGATTGCTCAAGAAGACATCGAAGCGGTGAACGGCTTGCTGTTGGTTCCCAAAGGACAGAAAATAACATATCCCGTTTTGGAACGTTTGCGGAATTTCTCGAAACGGATTGGGGTGGTAGAACCCTTTAGAGTGGTTATTCGACAAGAGGTTGGAAAATAAAATCTGAGTATCTATACAGCTACCGGGGAAACAGATGTCATTGCGAGCGTAGCGAAGTTGAAAATGCCCAAAGGGTGCAATCTCCGTGTTTGAATAGTGGGGATTGCTTCAGCCCTACGGGCTTCGCAATGACACCCCTGTATAGATACAAATCTGAAAAAAAGGTTGGCGAGAATTATGCCGAAAATTTCATTTGACGTAATTTTTAAATACACGCAAAAGCTTCCCAGTTTGCCGCAAACCACACTGCAAGCTCTGCAAATATTGGATGACCCCGATTATAAAGTCAGGGCGCTGGCGGATGTCATCGGGCTTGACCAAACCTTGTCGGCGCGGATTTTGCAGTGGGCGAACAGTCCGTTTTACGGGTTGCGCTACAAAGTTTCCACCATTGACAAAGCGATTTTGGCGCTGGGAACGGTGGAAGTGCGCGATTTGCTACTCACCGTCTCTGTGAGCGAAATGTTGAACCGAAAGATGCCCGGGTACGGCATGGAACGCAGCGCGCTGTGGAATCACTCCATCGCGGTGGCAGCGGGCGCGAAATGGCTGGCGCGTCTCTTCAAATATCGCCGCGCCGACCAAGTCTTCATCGCCGGGTTGCTGCACGATATTGGCAAACTGGTGCTGGATGAACTCCTTTCGTATGAAAAAACGTGGCAGGATGAATGGGTGCGGCTGCAACAGCAGGGCGCATCGTTCATTGATTTGGAACGCTGGCTCACCGGCATGGATCATGCTCAATTGGGCGGGCGCATCGCCGAAGAGTGGCAGTTGCCCGCCGTGCTGGTTGAAGCCATCCGCTACCATCACGAACCCACATTGGCAACGGTTGACCCCCCCGTCACCGAATGGGTGCATCTGGCGGATGCCGCCGCATTGATGGCGGGCATCGGTTTGGGGAGCGATGGGTTGGCATACGCCGTGAGCGAAGATGCCGTGGCGCACTTCGAGCTTTCGGCGGAGGATTTTGAGGAAATGATGCAGGTGGAAGTTGCCGCCGTGCAGGATGCGCAATCGTCATTCGCACCGGCGTCCGCGCGGTAGCCGCAACCGGAGGGAGCGCGCAATGTCGAAAATTCTGGCAATCAGCAACCAAAAAGGGGGAGTCGCCAAAACCACCACGTGCATGTCATTGGGGGCGGGGCTGGCGGAAATGCAGCAGCGCGTGCTGATTGTTGATTTGGACTCGCAGGCGAACCTGACGCTTGCCGCCGGGCTGGATGACCATGAACTCCCCTGGTCGGTGGTTGACCTGTTCAACCCCGGCGACGGAGAAGCGGCGGAAGCGCAGGCGAATGCCATCTTCCCCACCGGTATGGACGGGCTGGACATTCTGCCCGCCGATTTGCGTCTCGCCGCGCTGGAACGCTATCTATATGATGAACCGGGCTATGAATACCTGCTGGATAAGATTCTGTCGCAATGGCAAACCACCTACGATTATATCCTGCTCGATTGCCCGCCCTCATTGGGGGCAATCACGCTGATGGCGCTCACTGCCGCGCAAATGGTGCTGGTTCCCGTGCAGTGTGAATATTACGCCGCTCGCGGCTTGAGCCGCCTGTTGGACATTGTCTCGGAAGTGCAAAAGCGGACGAATCCCGGATTGAAATATCATTTGCTGGCGACCCTGTACGACCGCCGAAATAATATCTGCCGCACCGTGCTGGAACAATTGCAAACCCATTTTGCGACGGCGATTTTTGAAACCGTCATCGGCGTGGATACCCGTCTGCGGGAAAGCCCCGCAACAGGGGAGCCGGTGCTGGTGTATGCCCCGCGCACTCGCGCCGCAACACAATATCGCCGGTTGGCGCAGGAAGTTCAAACGCTGTTAGTTGACTAAAGTTTAGTGGAGAAATCATATGATGAGCAAACAGAAAAAATTGAAAGTCGGTCTGAGCAATCTTTTCTCATCGCCCCCGCCGCCACAACCCGACGCCGCCCCGCCGGTTGAAGCGACGCCCCCGCCGCCCGCGCCGACATCCGCGCCGGTGGCAGAGAAAACCGTCGCGCCCGCCGCGCCGCCCGTGGAAGAAAAACAACCGGAACCGGCTGCTGTGACTCAGCCCGCCAAAAAACAGGTGAACGTGGATGATTTCGATGGCGACGAAACGCAACTGGTGGTCTTTAGACTCGGCGACGAATTTTTCGGGGTGGATATTTCCATCGTCGAAAGTATCATCAAAGCGAAGAAAATCACGCTGGTTCCCCACGCCCACGAATTCGTGGAGGGTGTCACCAACCTGCGCGGCATCATCGTCCCCGTGATTGATTTGCGCACCCGTTTCGGTATGCCCCGGTTGGCTGCCAGCAAAGAAACCAGCATCATCGTGCTGGAACACCGAAGTTCGGTGATTGGCATTGTGGTGGATTCCGTCACCGAAGTGCTGCGTCTGCCCGACCGCATCATCGAGCAACCCTCCATGTTTGTCACCGGCTTGGATGCCGCGTACATCTCCGGCATCGCCAAGTTCCCGGACCGGCTCATCACCGTTCTGGATGTTGAAAAAATCTTTGTCGCCTCGGAGACCGTGGAAAAATAACGGCGCGAAAACGTTTATGCAGATTTTACGCTCACTATCCTTTAGAAAAAATAGCTCCCGCCGATAAATACTCTAGTACCGACTCACAGTTGGAAAGGTAAAGCCATGTCCAGCATTCTGATTATTGAAGATAGCCTTTTGATGCGCGAAACATTGCGCCAAATTCTCGAACTCGATGGGTACACCGTTCTGGAAGCGGAGGACGGACCCACCGGCATCGCTTTGGCGCGCGAAACCAGACCCGATTTGATTATTCTGGATATTATGATGCCTTACATGTCGGGCACGCAGGTCTTAAAATATTTGCGCGGCGACCCCATGTTAAAAAATACCCCCGTGCTGGTTCTCTCCGCAGTCAATCAGCCGGAACAGGTGCTCAATGTGCTGGAATTGAAAGTGCATGATTACCTCCTCAAACCGGTTGACCATGCCACGTTGCGTCAGCGGATTGAGAGCGCATTAAAACACCAGGTATCAGGCTAAGAAGAGGACTCATTATGACGCCACAAATGATTTTTGATATTGAACCGGATGAACTTGGCATCTTCCTCGATGAGGTCAACGAGCATCTGCAAGCGATGGAAAGCGGTATTTTGGAGCTGGAAGAAGTGACCGACCCCGATACCGTGAACCGTGTCTTTCGCGCCGCGCACACCATCAAAGCGCTGGCGGGGACGGTGGGGCATCACAAAATGCAGGAACTCACGCATACCATGGAGACCATCTTCGATGCCATGCGTCAGGATAAACTTATCTCCAACCCGGAAATTTCCGACCAGCTCCTTTCCACATTAGACCTGCTGCAATTATTCCGGGATGAAATTGTCAATCAGGAAATGAGCGATATAGACATTTCCGAGCAACTTGCCGGATTGCGCGCCATTCTGGATGACACCGGCGTGCCCATTGCCGCGAGTTCCGCCTCCTCCGCGAAGTCCAACGGCAACCGCACCGCGCAATCCATCACTGTCATCCTGTCTGAGGCGGCGCAGGCGGCAGCCGCGAAACAATTGCAAGCCGGAAAGAAGCTGTTCGCCGCCGTCGCCACCGTGAAAAAAGACGGATTTGCGCCCGCCGCGCGGCTGGCGCAGGCAGCCATGGCGATGATGGACGCGGGTGAAATCATCCATCAAAAACCGACGATGGATGATTTGGCGGAAGCAAAACACGATTTCAAAATTGAATTCGTGGTCGCAACCGAAAAGGAAAAGGATGCCGTCTCGGCGTTGCTGGCGGATGTTGTTGACCTTGACACGCACGCCGTGGAGCCGTTTGTGCCGGAAGGGGTGGCGGCGACCCCGCCGGTGGCATCCGAACCCGAAAAAGCGTCGGAACCCAAACCGAAAGCGAAGCCAAAGGCAAAACCAAAAGTGAAGCCGAAATCGGGCGGGGTGTCTCATCCCGATTTGGCAATTGAAAAGACCGTGCGCATCGGCGTGGAACGGCTGGACGCGCTGATGAACCTCGTCGGCGAGCTTGTGACCGACCGCAACCGGCTGTTGCAGATTGAAAGCGCACTGCTCAACGCGCACGGCAAAGATGGTCCCATCACCGATTTAACGGAAATGAACGGACATTTGGGCAGGGTGGTAGACCAACTGCAAGAGGAAGTGATGCACGCGCGGATGCTGCCCATCGGCAATACCTTCAACAAAATGCCCCGTTTGGTGCGCGATGTCAGCCGCGCCGCCGGAAAACAAGTTTCCCTGGTGATTGAGGGGGAAGACACCGAACTTGACCGCTCGCTGATTGAATTCATCGGCGACCCCATCATTCATTTGTTGCGCAACAGCGTTGACCACGGTATTGAACCGCCCGATGTGCGGGAGAAGTTGGGCAAGAATCCCACCGGCACGGTCATGCTCACCGCCACGCATGAAGAGGGGCACATTGTCATCACCGTGAAAGATGATGGCGCCGGAATCGACCCCGAAAAAGTGAAAGCCGCCGCTGTGCGCCGGGGGTTAATCACCAAAGATGAAGCCGCCCAACTGGACGATGAAGAGGCGGTAGACCTGATTTTCCGCCCCAATTTGTCCACTGCCGAAAAAGTGACCGACATTTCCGGGCGCGGCGTGGGCATGGATGTGGTTCGGGCGAACATTGAGCGCCTCAGCGGCTCGGTGATTGTGACCAGCAAAGTGGGCGTGGGGACAACCTTCCGCATCACCCTGCCGTTGACGCTGGCAATTGTGCAGACGATGCTCGTTTCAATGCACAATATCGCTTACGCCATCCCTTTGTCCACCATCATCGAATCGCTCTATTACGCCGATGTTTCCGTCACTTCCGTCAAAGGGAGTCAGGTCATCCACTGGCGGGATTCGGTTTTGCCCCTGATTGACCTGCGCGAATTTTTCATCCACCCGCGAATGAATGGCGCGCACAAAACCGATGGCGACAAAACAGCTATCGTGACCGTTGCCTGGGGGAAACAGCGCGCCGGGCTGGTGGTGGATAAAATTTTGGGCAAACAAGATATTGTGGTGAAATCTTTAAATCCCATTATGGGGGAATTACCCGGCATTTCCGGCGGTACGATTTTAGGTGACGGCAGTATCGCGTTGATTATTGATATTCCCGGATTAATTGGTGCGGCGATGCAAGCTCGCCGACAGGGAGCAACTGTATGAGCGACCGGAAAGAGACCCACTCTTGGCTTGAACTGCTGGCGAATGATGCCATCGACGACATTTTGCGAGAGGCAATGAAAAATGTTGCCGATAATCTCTCGATGATGACGGGACGTGAAATTGTCATTGAAGCGCCGAGCCTGCGCACTGTGCCCTTGAACGAATTGATGGACTTCGGCACGGATTCACCGGAAGCGGAAACCGTTGGGGTCTATCTGCTCATCGAAGGGGATGTGCGAGGGCAAGCATTGCTGATTTTCGGATTGGAAGACGCTTTCTATTTGATTGATATGATGATGGGCGAGCCGGTGGGCACAACCACGGAAATGGATGAGCTGGCGCAATCGGCGATGTCTGAAATCGGCAATTTGAGCGTGGCATCATTCTTAAACGTACTGTCCGACAGAACAAAACATTCCATCGTACCGTCCCCGCCGGCGGTCATCATTGATATGGCGGCGTCCATTTTGACGGCGGTTGCGGCGAATTCCATGCAATTCGCCACCGATGACCTGATTATTTTCGACACCACGTTTAAAGATGCCGACCGGGTGATTCAAGCCGACTTTTGGATATTGCCCAATCCCGAAGCGAATATCTTGGAATTTGTGCGCTCAAGCCATTAAACGCAATGCCGGTGACAAAGAAGGGGACAACAGTGGCAAATAATGTTCGTTCTGTATCAATTGGACAGATTGTAGTGAGTAAATCGGCTGCGGATGTATTGGTGGCGTATGGATTGGGGTCGTGTGTGGCGGTAAGTTTTTACGACCCGCAAGCAAAAGTGGCGGGCATGTTGCACGCCCTGTTACCGATAGCTTCGGGAAAAGGACGCGCACCAGACAATCCCTCGAAGTTTGTGGATCCGGGGGTGACGATGTTGCTGGATGAAGTGAAAAAATTGGGCGCATCCCCGCAGCGTTTAATTGTACGGATTTGCGGGGGCGCACATATGCTCAATGCGCCGGGCTTCAGCAATACGTTGAACATCGGTGAAAGAAATGTGGAAATGGCGCGGGAAGTGTTGAAAAAACTCGGTTTTACCATTAAAGCCGCCGACACGGGCGGCAATGCCGGACGCACCGCCAAATTGTATGTTTCCAGTGGTGAAATGACCATTCGGTCAATGGGACAAAAGGAACGTCCGCTTTAGCAAATGAGAGAACCGGTATCGTTCAATAGATTTCAGTGGAGGAACGTATGACCAAAATAATGGTAGTGGATGATGCGAAATTTATGCGTGTTCGATTGTCAAAACTGCTCACCGGGCACGGATACGAAGTGGTGGAAGCCGAAAATGGCGAGGAAGCCATCCAAGTGTATAAAGCCAGCCATCCGGATGCGGTGTTGATGGACATTACGATGCCGCAAAAGACCGGGCTGGAAGCGTTGATTGAAATTCGTGGTTTTGACCCGCAGGCGAAGGTCATCATGCTCACCGCGTTGGGGCAAGAATCAATGGTTGTGCAGGCGGTGCAATCCGGCGCGCGCGATTATGTCGTCAAACCATTTGACCCCGACCGGGTGATGATGGCATTGAAAAAAGTTTTAGGGTAATCTTATGGCAGACCCAATTCGGGTATTCATTGTAGATGATTCCGCGTTTATGCGCTATACCATCAACCGCCATTTGGGCGCCGACCCCGACATCATTGTGGTTGGCAGCGCTGAAAATGGCTTGGAGGCACTGAAGAAAATCCCGTCTCTCAAACCGGATGTCGTGACGTTGGATGTGGAAATGCCGAAACTCGACGGGCTTTCCACCCTTCAACGGCTGATGGTGGATTGCCCGACGCCGGTGGTGATGCTCAGCTCGCTGACCGCGCGGGGCGCGCGAACCACCATCAAAGCGTTGATGTACGGCGCGGTGGATTTTGTGCAGAAACCGGCGGGCAGCAAAGAAACGCGGGAAGTGATGTCGGTTTTGATACAGAAGGTGAAAGCCGCCGCCGGGGTTCACGCCGGGAAAATCGCCCCCGCCCGCGCCGAAATTGCGCCGCCCTCCCGTCATGCGGTGATGAGCCCCTTCTCCGTTGGAGACCCGTTGCTGGTGATTGGCGCTTCCACCGGCGGACCCAAAGCGTTGCAGGAAGTGATGGCGCATCTGCCCGCAGATTTGCCCGCCGCCGTGCTGATTGTTCAGCATATGCCTGCGGGGTTCACCAAATCACTCGCGCAACGGCTGAACGACCTTTCGCCTTTGACGGTGCAGGAAGCCGCCGACGGCGACCGGCTCGCGCGCGGTTTGGCGTTGCTCGCGCCGGGAGATTTTCATATGGAAATCACGAGCAACAAACGGGTGAAATTGACCAAAGACCCGCGCCGGAATCACGTGCGCCCGGCGGTGGACATCACCATGGAAACAGCCGCCCGGAATTTCGGCAAATCGGTGCTGGGGGTAGTCCTCACCGGGATGGGCTCGGATGGGACGGATGGCGCGCGGCTCATCAAACAAAATGGCGGGCGAATTGTGGCGGAAGATGAATCCACCAGCGTGGTTTATGGCATGCCGCGCAGTGTGGTGGAAGCCGGTCTCGCCGATAAAGTTGTCCCCTTGCCAACTGTCGCCGGCACAATTGTTGAGGTACTGAAAAATGGACGCGCGTGAATACGAATTCATCAAAAAAGAAATATTGGACACCACCGGCGTCAATCTGAATTTTTACAAAGCGCCGCAGATGCAACGGCGGTTGGGCACGTATCTGCTCCGCTCCGGTTTGGATGACTGGAAGACTTTTTTTCAGTTGGTGCGCAACAACGACCATGCCCGGCAGGAGTTGAAAAACTATCTGACCATCAATGTCTCCTCCTTTTTCCGCGATGTGGACAAATACACTTATTTGCAGCAGACAATTCTGCCGGAATTGTTGCGCGGAATCACGCTGAATGCCGCCCCGCGCTCGCTGGCGGAAATGCGCCGTGCATCTAGCGCCGGGGCTTCCGCAAATGGCAACAACGGCGGCGGATTGCGCGTCTGGAGCGCGGGGTGCTCTCGCGGGCAGGAGCCGTATTCGCTGGCAATGCTCCTCGCCGAGATGACGGGGGCATACACCAAACACTATATTTTGGCAAGCGACCTCGACCGTTCCGCTTTGGATATTGCCATCGCCGGCGGTCCATACACCGCCGATGACGTCGGAAATGTGTCGGATGATTTGATTGCCCGTTATTTTGAACGGCGCGGGGAGAAATTTTTTATCAAAGACACATTGCGGCACAAAATTACCTTCAAACAACACAATATGCTCACCGACCCGTTTGAGGAAAATTTCGATTTAATTGTTTGCCGGAATGTGGTCATCTATTTTACTGCGGAAGTGAAAGACCGGCTTTACCGTCGTTTTTGTCAATCATTGCGTATGAATGGCATCATGTTTGTGGGGGGGACAGAAATTATTTCAAAAGCCGCGGATATCGGTTTTGAAACAGCCGGAATATCCTTTTATCGTCGGGCAACCTGATGAGGGATTAACACAGGAGGTGTAAAACCCATGGATGTAAAATTTTTGAACCCTTTTTTGGAGGCAGCGTTTGTTGTGCTTCAATCTGAACTTGGCATGGATGCGGAGCGGGGCGAGCTGTCGCTGGAACGTTCCGCCGCCACGGCGGACGATATATCGGTGCTGATTAGCATCGTGGGGGAGGTTGTGGGCATGGTGTTGTATAGCTTGAGCGAACACACTGCGCTGGCAATCGTCTCGAAAATATTGGAGCAGCCGTTTGACGAATTTGATGAACTGGCGCAAAGTGGTATCGGCGAGTTGGGGAACGTCATCACCGGGCAGGCGGGGCAGCGGGTGGCAAAATTGGGCTTTGATGTGAATATTTCGCCCCCGACGATGATTCTGGGGAAGGGAACACTTATTTCCACCCTTGATTTTGACCGATTAGTTGTGCCATTGCGGACTGAACTGGGGGCGCTGAATATCCATCTGGCGTTACGGGAAGCCAATACGGTAGGTTAAAATGCATCGAATTTCGGAGAACCATCATGGTATCGGTTAACTTGCTCAACCCTTTTGTGGTTTCAGCGGGAGAAGTATTGCAATCGGAATTGGGGGTGAAGGCGACCCGTGGTCAGTTGCGGTTGCACAAAGACACATACGTCACGGATGACATCACCGTGCTGGTGAGCGTGGTGGGTGATGCGTGGGGGGTGGTGATGATGGGCTTGAGTTTTGACACGGCGAACAAAGTGGTATCGAAAATGCTGGGTGAAGAGGTGCTGGAGTTTAACGAATTGGCGCAAAGCGGCATCAGCGAATTGGGCAACGTGATTGCCGGGCATGCCATCACCAAACTTGGCGCAGCCGGTTACAAAACCGACATTTCCGTTCCGACGTTGATTGTCGGGAAAGGCTCGCAGATTTCCACCTTCGATATTGCGCGGGTTGTCGTCCCGCTCACCACGGATTACGGCACAATAACGCTGACGCTGGCAATTCGGGAATCGGGCAATTCGGGTGGTCGAACCGGCACCCGCCCGCTAAAAATCGGCGGGCATTGAAGCCCTCGACATCGCCGGTATCCACAAAGCGCATCGTCACGGTGCGTTTTTTGTTTTACGTGGATTTTACGGGGCGTTTAGGTAGGGTTTACTGACGTGGATGGGGATGAAATGATAGAATGTGATATGGGGAAAAGTTGCAAAAGCGAGGTTTTATGTCTACGAATGATTTTATGTATACAGAACAGACAAAAGCTATAGAGCCAGATACTGTTGTATGTATTGCCGGGGCACATCGTTCCGGTACATCAATGATGGCTCAACTGCTTAGTTTAAGTGGTGTTTTTTTTGGTGACGAAACGAAATTAATGCCCCCCCATCCTGATAATCCTAAAGGATATTGGGAAAATCTTGATTTGGTAGATATTAATGAAGCGGTTTTAAAATATTTGGGGGCTGGTTGGGACTTTTTTCCATCGAATATTCCCGAAAATTGGGCGCAAAATCCGGCGTTGTCCAATTTGATAAATAGAGCGAAAAACAGATTGGAATATTTTCAGGAGTATGATTTATGGGGATGGAAGGATCCAAGAAACAGTCTGACATTACCGTTTTGGAAACAGGTAATTCCGAATATGAAAGTGGTTATCTCTTTAAGAAATCCACTTTCGGTGGCGCGCTCGCTGTTGCGGCGTAACGGCTTTTCTATTGCTTCCGGATTAAATCTGTGGTTAACGTACAATACACATTTGTTGTCCGTTACATCTGCAGAAGAGCGTATTATTACATCATATGAATCGTATTTTAAATATCCGCAACAAGCGTTAAAACGGGTATTGGACTTCTTAAGCATATCGGTTTCGGATGAAAAGATTGACCAAGTTTGTGCTACAGTTATTTCTCCTGAGCTTCAGCACAACAAACTGGAGGCGTTGCAGTTACCCAATGTCAGTATATACTCCGACGTCACCTCGGTCTATCGGCTGATGAGCAATGAAGCCGATGCAGAACCAACCTCAAAAGATAAAACGATTGATGTACCAACTGTTTCTATTGTCATTCCTGTATTCAATAAAGTGGAACTTACCCGGCAATGTCTTCATACGCTTTACAAAAACACGAGTGTTGCCGTAGAGTATGAAGTGTTGGTTGTTGACAACGCCTCTTCCGATGACACCCCGCAATTTTTGCAGCAAGCACAAAATCAGTATCCAAACTTACGAGTTATCTCCAATACCGAAAACGTCGGTTTCGCAGGTGCTTGCAATCAGGGCGCACGAGCCGCCTCCGGTGAGTATATCTTATTCTTGAATAACGATACAGAAGTTCAGCCTGGATGGCTTTTGGCGATGTTGGAGGTATTCCACACCCAGCCGGATGTGGGAGCCGTGGGGAGTAAACTCCTCTACCCTGATGGGACGATTCAACACGCCGGTGTAATAATTATGAACGATAAAATAGCGGGAGTTCCCTTAAGCCCGTTGCATGTTGGGTATCAACAGCCGGATGTGCCGATGTTCAATCACTTGCGTCAATTTTCGGCTGTGACGGCAGCGTGTATGCTCATCAGAAAATCTGTATTTAGCGAAGTTGATGGTTTTGATGAAAGTTACTGGAATGGCTATGAAGATGTAGATTTGTGTTTCAAGATTACTCAAGCCGGATATAATATCTTTTGCCAACCCGAAAGCGTTGTGATCCATTATGAATCACAATCGGGGGCTGAACGCTTTGTGCAGGAAGACAAAAACTTTCAAATGTTGCAGGCACGCTGGCGGGATAAAATTGTAGCCGATTATGTGCTTACTCAAAAAAAGGAAGTTCACGCAAATCATTGCATCATCATCGTCACCTACAATTCCGAGACATCCATCCGCGCCTGCATTGACAGCGTGCTGGAGAACACCCGCCTCCCCGTTGAGGTGGTGGTGGTGGACAACGCTTCCACCGACGGCACACGCACTATTCTGGCGGAGTATGGGAATCGCATCAACACCATTCTGAATGATGAAAACCTCGGTTTTTCCGCCGCGTGCAATCAGGGCATCCGCGCCACTGAAGCCGATTTTGTGACGCTGCTCAACCCCGATACGCTGGTGCCCCCCGGCTGGTTGCGGCAATTGCTGGCACACTTCACCCCCGATGTCGGCGCAGTGGGACCACTCTCCGATTATGTCGCCGGGCGGCAGAAGTTCCAACTCTATCTCCCGAAAGAACGCCCGTCGGAATTGAATCTGACATCGCTGATGACGCTGTTGCAGCAGCATAATCGCGGAAAATCAGTGGAAACGAAACTGCTCATCGGGTTCTGCATGGTGCTTTCCCGCGCCGCACTGGACAAGGTCGGACTGCTGGATGAAGCCCTCTTTTTGGGCAACGACGACCTCGATATTTCATGGCGATTGCGCAACGCAGGCTACAAACTTCTGGTTGCCACCGATACGTTTATTCACCATGAAGGACAGGTCAGTTTCAAAACCGAAGCGAAATCAAAAACCGGTGCGCTGGTGCAACAGAGTACCGATATATTGTACGAAAAATTGGTCGCGCATTACGGTGAAGGAAACGTCCCCCCGCCGATGGAATTGTGGGAGATGGACTGGTTCACACCCTCCAATGCCCGCTTCCGAAAGCCGGGCGCGGCGGATACCGTTCCCGCCGGCGATGGTCTGACCTCCATCATCATTTTGGTGCATAACCGGCTTGAGTTGACGCAGGATTGCTTGAACAGCATCGAAAAATACACCCCCGAACCGCACGAAATCATCATTGTGGACAACGCCTCCACGGATGGCACACCGACGTTTTTGCGGCAATATGTGGCGATGCACCAAAATGTGCGGGTCATCCGCAACGAGGAAAACGTCGGGTTCGCCGGGGGGAACAATCAGGCGCTGGCGCTGGCTCGCGGCGATTTTGTGCTTTTTCTGAACAACGATACGGTGGTTTCCGCCGGTTGGCTCGGAAAAATGCAGGCGGTGATGGCTCAATATCCCGAGGTGGGCATTGTGGGTCCCGCATCGAACATGGTTTCCGGACCCCAGCAGGTGACGCCCGATACAACCTATACCACGTTTGATGAATTTTCCGCCTTTGCCGACAAATGGGCAGCGGCGCATCGCGGCGAATCAACCGAGTTTTTCCGCATTGTGGGTTTCTGTATGCTGGTGCGCCGCGCGGTGATTGACCGCATCGGCGGGTGGGATGAACGCTATGACATCGGCAATTTTGAAGACGATGATTTTTGCATTCGCGCCGCACTTGCCGGGTTCAAAGCCCGCATCGTCCAAGATGTGTACATCCATCATATCGGCAGACAAACATTTCAGGAACTGGATATTGATTATCACCGGCAGATTGATGAGAATTGGCGCATCTTCTGCGAAAAATGGCGTATCCCCGCCGGTTTTCAGATGGGGGAAAATTATTTGGCAGAAGTGATGGCGCACACCTTCACCGCCGATGATTTGTTTGTGCCGATGCCATCTGCCGAGACGGTGTTGCCGCTGGTGGTGACCGTCAAACCCGCTTCGGCGATTGTGGTGTTGAACGGGGCGGAAGCCGATTCGCCCGAACAGGTTTCGGCGGCGGCGCAGAGGTTGCTGACACAGTTGCCTGCCGCGATGGACTCTGAATTGTGGGTGACCGGCGCGGCGGACGGCGTGCCGGATGGTGCGGTCGCAAAAGACGACGTGCAAACGGCGCTTTCGGAGGCGTTGCTGCTTGCCAAAACGGTGACGCTTGTTTCGGCGGATGTGACTTTTCCGGCGGAGGGGCTGGCGCAACTCATTGCAGTTGCCGAAAAGCAGCCGACGGTGGCGGCGATTGCCCCTGTGGCTGATGTCGCCCCCGATACCCACCGCATCGAATTGCCTGACGGGGATGAGACGTGGGTTTCTTTCGCGGCGGAACGTTATCGGCAATATGGGGAGAACGTGACCCCCGTGCCATATCTTGGCGGTTTTTGCGTGACGCTGAAGTCGCATCACGCCCGGGTGGTGGGCGGATTGAAGGGGCAGGCATCGCCGGGTGATGCGCTCGCCGAGTTGTTCCGTCAATTGCAGACATTTGGATTTCAGCTTGCCCGCGCCGAGGGCATTGTGGTGCGGCACACGCATTTTTCGGCGGCGGAAGGCGCGGTATTTGTGGCGCGGGAGGCGGCGCAAATGCAGTTGGC
The DNA here is from genome assembly GCA_024278725.1 of Chloroflexota bacterium. GTDB lineage: Bacteria > Chloroflexota > Anaerolineae > 4572-78 > 4572-78 > JANTHQ01. The sequence continues at coordinate 1,892 of JAJRSQ010000459.1, read as the reverse complement.
GGAAATTCTGCAAGCGGGGCAAACCGCGCTGGCGAACGATGATTTGGACGCCGCCGCGCGTGAATTTGCGAAAGCCGTTGAAGCTCACCCCGATGTGGCGGCGGCGCACGCCGCGCTCGGTTCGGCATTGCTGGCGCAGGGGCGGGCAAAGGCGGCAATCCCCGCGCTCAAAAAAGCGACCGAACTCGAACCCGCAGATTTGGCGGCGAAAAATCAGTTGGGCATTGCGTATTTTCAGGCGGGCTACACCGGCAAAGCCAAAAAGACGTTCCGGGCGGTGCTGGCGCAAGATGCCAAAAATTTGCAGGCGCACCTCTTTTTGCTCGACCTGTTTCGGATGGAAAAACGTTTCCGTGAAGCGATTACGCACGCAAAATCCGCGTTGGAAATCGACCCCGAAAATACCGATGTGCTGGTGGCATATGGGTTGCTGATGCTCGATTTGGATGATTTGGACGGGGCGGAAATGGCGTGGAACAGTTTGGTGGACGCGCCTGCTGACAATCCGGGCGTGCTGGCGCTGATGAAAGGGTTGCTGGCGCGAGGCTCGCGGCAGGTGACGACTGCCGCCATCCTGCCCGAAATTGAGGCGGCACAGCGCGCCGAAGATTGGACGCAGGCGGTGACGCTGCTGAAATCGGCGTTGAGCGCGCCGGGAAGTAACCCTTTTGAAAAAGCGGAATTATGGAACCGATTAGGAACTGTTTATTTTCAGATGGGAAAGGTTGATGCGGCGATAGAAGCATTTAATGAAGGGGGAGAACTTGACCCGGAGAATATGGATATTTTAAATAACCTCGCTCAAATTTATTTTCAACGGGGTGAACTCGATAATGCTACTGCTCTCATCAATTGCATGTTGGAAATCAACCCGAATGATGTCAACACGTTGATGTTGCTGGGCAATTGCGCCATTCAATTGCAGGATTTGGACATCGCGCAGATGGCATTCCGCCGGGTGCAGGAAGTTGCGCCGGAGACGGAGGGCATCAACCAACTGGTGCAGGAATTGGCGCAGGTGGCGGCGGGAGATGTTCCCGCGCCGGACGGTGCGCCCGCCGACCCGTCGCCCCCGGAGAACGGCAACGGGGCATCGCCCACCGCTCCGATTTTCATCGGCGGCGCGGGACGTTCCGGCACAACGCTGGTGCGGGTGATGCTGGACTCACATTCGCATATCGCATGCGGTCCGGAAATGAAAATTCTGCCGGTCATCGGTGAAATGTTCGGGCGAGTGCAGGACCTCATCCCTCCCGTGCAGGACGATTATTTTTTGAATGATGCGCAGATGGCGCAAGCTTTTCGCGGTATGCTTTCGCAACTGTTTGCCCCGTATCTGGAACACAGCGGCAAACGTCGCATTGCCGAAAAGACGCCGCATAATGTGGCATATTTTCCGCAATTGCACCGTATCTTCCCCGAAAGTCCGTTGATTCACGTGATTCGGGACGGGCGGGATGTGGTGGCTTCGCTGTTGCAGATGGATTGGATTGATGTGGAAACCGGCGAGCGGATGCCCATCACCACCGATGCGGGCATTGCCGCCGGCTATTGGGTGTCGCTGGTCTCTTCGGCGCGGCAAGCCGCCCACGCCGACCCCCACCTGCGCCGCCGGTATATCGAAATATTTTACGAGCAGTTGGTCACGGAGCCGGAACCCGTTTTGCGCCGGTTGTTTGAATTTCTGGGCGAGCCGTGGGAACCAGACGTGATGAATTATCACGCTCAAACACACAACTTCGGTGCGGAATCGAGCGCCGGACAAGTGGCGCGCCCCCTGTACACTGCTTCGATTGGACGTTGGCGCACCGACCTTTCAGCGGCGCAGAAAGAGGCGGTCAAAGCGGTGGCGGGCGATTTGCTGATAGAGTTGGGCTACGCCGAAAACAGTG
>JAJRSQ010000458.1 GCA_024278725.1 Chloroflexota bacterium | reverse complement strand
CATCCGTCCGCAGTTGATGGACGTGAATGAAACCGTCAACAACCTGGCGAAAATGTTGCGCCGCATCATCGGCGATGATATTCTGTTGAAGTTCAACATCTCCGACGACCTGCTTTTGGTGAAGATGGATCCATCGCAAGTGGAGCAAATCATTTTGAATCTGGTGGTCAACGCCCGCGACGCGATGCCGCTGGGCGGCGAGGTGATCATCAGCACCGAAAACAGCTATTTCGCCACCGATGAAGTTTCGCCCTTTTCGGGGCTTGCGCCGGGCTATTATGTGCGCCTTTCGGTGACGGACACGGGGATGGGCATGCCCCCCGAAATTCTGGAGCATATTTTCGAACCCTTCTTCACCACAAAAGAAGTGGGCAAGGGAACCGGTTTGGGCTTGGCAACCGTGTTCGGCGTGGTCAAACAAAACCGGGGCGATATTCGGGTGTACAGTGAAATGGGCGAAGGGACGACCTTCACGGTGTACCTCCCCGCGGAATTGGCGGACGATGCGCGCACTGCCGATGTGGAAAATGTTGTGGATGATACCGTGCCGACCGGGACGGAGACGATTCTGGTGGTGGACGATGACGCTGACGTCCGTTTTATGACCGTGATGGCGCTGGAAGACCAGGGCTATCGGGTGCATGAAGCGGACGGCGCCGTCGACGCGCTGGCGTGGCTTTCCACCACCGATGCCTCGCCCGACCTGCTGATTACCGACGTGATTATGCCCGAAGTCAGCGGCAAAACGTTGGTGGAACAGGCGCAGGAAATCAAACCGGATTTGAAAATTATTTACATGTCCGGCTATCCCGAAGACCGGATTTCGCGGCATCAGGTTTTGGACGCGGCGATAAACTTTCTGCAGAAACCTTTCCTGCCCACCGATTTGGCTCGGTTGGTGCGGCGGGTATTGGATGAGGATTAATCGGTCATTGCGAAGCCCGTAGGGCTGAATCAATCCCCACCATATTTCTTTTTGACACGAATTTTCTGAAAAACCTTACGTTTTTCAAATAATTGCCGATAATATTTTTAGCAACCATCAATATACCGGGAAGGAGACAGCGCTATGGTGAAAAAATCGTTAGGATTTACGGAGCTTCAGTGGACGTGCCCCAGTTGCGGCACGCAAAATCGGGGGACAGCCAGATTCTGCATCAATTGCGGAACGGCACAGCCGGAGGATGTGGAATTTCACCAAGCGACCAACGAGCAAATCATCACCGATATTGAGGCGGTGAAAAAAGCCAAAGCGGGCGCGGATATTTATTGCTTCTATTGCGGCACGCGCAATCCCGCCGATGCGGAAAATTGCAGCCAGTGCGGCGCTGACCTTTCGCAGGGGACACGCCGGGCGAGCGGCGCCGTCGTAGGCGCATTCAGTGAGTCCTCCGGCGTTGAGCAGATCCCGTGCCCGTCATGCGGCTCGATGATTGACCCGGATGTGGCAACCTGCCCCTATTGCGGCGCGCCGATTGCCTCGGCGAAGGAGCCGCCCCCCACGCCCCCGTCGGAGACTGCCCCGGCGAAATCCGGGGGCAACAAAGGGGCGCTGATTGGGGTGGCAGCGTTCCTGCTGGTGGCATGTGTCGCCATCTATTTCATCTTCGTCCGCACGTCGGACGCTTCCGCCCGCGTAGAAGGGGTGAGTTGGACGCGCAGCATCGCCATTGAGGCGTTGGCTCCCGTTCAATATGAAGATTGGCGCACCGACATCCCCGCCGATGCGGTTGTCGGCGTTTGCACCCAAAAAGTTGCCAGCGTGGTGGATAATCCCGTGCCAAATTCCACGGAAGTGTGCGGCACGCCCTATACCGTTGATAAAGGGAACGGATACGGGGAAGTGGTGCAGGATTGCCAATATGAAGTGTACGCCGACTGGTGCGAATATACGGTGCAGGAATGGCAGGTGGTGGATCAGGTGGTGGCGGAAGGGAACGACTATTCGCCGCGTGACCCCGTGCCGCAATTGTCCGCCGACCGGCGCGAAGGGGCGCGGAGCGCGGAATATGTCATCTATTTTGATGCCGATGGGGAGAAATACACCTTCACCACCACCGATGAGGCGTTGTTCAAGCGGGCGCAAATCGGTTCCCGCTGGATTCTGAAAGTGAACACCCTCGGTGCGGTAACGGGCATCGAACCGGCGGAGTGATGGTGTTGCCAAAATAAAACGGATTAAAAAAAGAGGGACGACTCACGAGCCGCCCCTCTTTTGTTTTTACGACAGGCTAGAACAGCCCCACAACTCTTCCATCATCATCGAGGTCAATATCATAATATGCCGGGCGGGTGGGTAAGCCGGGCATGGTGCTCATTTCGCCCAGCAGCGGGTACACAAACCCTGCGCCGACGCTGGCGCGGACATCGCGGATGGGAACGGTGAAGCCCTTCGGTGCGCCTTTCAGTTTGGGGTCGTGGCTCAGGCTGAGGTGCGTTTTTGCCATGCAGATGGGCAGTTTATCGAAACCGAATTTGGTGTACCGCGCGAGTTGTTCTTCCGCTTCGGGGGAGAATTCCACGCCGTCCGCGCCGTACATTTCTTTGGCAATCAGCTCGATTTTGTCTTTCAGACTCATTTCCAGCGGGTAAAGGAATTTGAAATCGCTCGGTTGCTCGCAGGCGGCGACCACCGCTTCCGCCAGTTTCACCGCGCCGGCGCCACCTTCTGCCCAGTGGTTGCTGACGACGGCATCTTCCGCGCCCGCTTCGATGGCTTTTTGGCGCACCAGTTCCAGCTCGGCGGGGGTGTCGGTGGGGAATTGGTTGACTGCCACCACCACCGGAATGCCGAATCGTTTGGCGTTGGCGATGTGCGCCGTCATGTTGGTGCAACCTTTTTCCAGCAGTTCCAGATTTTCTTCAGTGTATTCCGGCGCGAGCGGTTGCCCGGCTTTGACGGTGGGACCGCCGCCGTGCATTTTCAGCGCGCGCACGGTGGCAACCAGCACCACCGCGTTGGGCACTAAACCGCTGTACCGGCATTTGATGTTGAAGAATTTTTCCATCCCGATGTCCGCTCCGAAACCCGATTCGGTCAGCACATAGCCGTCGGGTCCCACCAGTTTCAGCGCAATCTGGTCGGCGATGATGGAGCTGTTGCCGTGCGCGATGTTGGCGAAGGGTCCCGCATGCACAAAGGCGGGTGTGCCTTCCAGCGTTTGCATCAGGTTGGGCATGATGGCGTCTTTCATCAGCACTGCCAGCGCGCCGCTCACGCCCAAATCATCGGCGGTGATGGGGTCGCCGCTTTTGCTGGTTCCAATCACCATTTCACCGAGCCGCCGGCGCATGTCTTTCAGGCTGGTGGTCAGCGCCAGAATTGCCATAATTTCGCTGGCGACGGTGATGTCGAAGCCGGTTTTGCGGATGCGCCCTTTTTCTTTTGGTCCCTGTCCCACCGTGACCCCGCGCAGATAGCGGTCGTTGGTGTCGGTGACGCGCCGCCAGGTGATGGTGTCGGCATCAATATCGAGCCGGACGAATTTGTGGATTTCTTCGGGGGTCAAGTCGTTGGGGTCGGTTTTGGTGATGCCCAGTTTTTCCAGCCGTTTGAACATGATTTTGGCGAATTTGCGTTTGCCGTTTTTGTCGGGCGGGCAGAGACGATTGAAGAGTTGTTCGTCGGTTTGCCCCTGTTCATGGAACCAGCGGGTGTCGATGGCGGCGGCGAGCAGGTTGTTCGCGGCGGTGATGGCGTGGATGTCGCCGGTGAGGTGCAGGTTGAAGTCTTCCATCGGTACGATTTGGGAGTAACCGCCGCCCGCAGCGCCCCCTTTGATGCCGAAGGTCGGTCCCTGAGACGGCTGGCGGATGCAGGTGACGACTTTTTTGTGCAGGTGTGCGCCGATGGCTTGGCTCAGCCCGACGGTGGTGGTGGTTTTGCCCTCGCCCAGCGGGGTGGGGGTGATGGCGGTCACATCAATGTATTTGCCGTTGGGGCGGTCGGCGAGCCGTTCCAGCACGGAAAGGCGTACTTTGGCTTTGTATGTGCCGTAATTTTCCAGTTCATCGGGCAACAGCCCCAAATCGGCGGCGATGTCGCTGATGGGTTGCATGGTTGCGGATTGGGCGATGTCAATATCGCTGGGGACGGGGTTCTTGATTTCGACTGACATAAAATTTTCCTTTCAATTATGAGTGATGGCGAGATGCAGGCACAAAAAACGTGGGTAGTGGTGTTTTTTGACTGATACAAAGATAATCGGTTGTCATTGCGAGGCGTGCAACGCCGAAGCAATCTCCGTCATT
>JAJRSQ010000457.1 GCA_024278725.1 Chloroflexota bacterium | reverse complement strand
GAGCCAAAAAGCCGTTCATCCAAGAAATATAGTTTTGCATCCGGCACTCCTTTCAAAAAAATTTGCACGGAACGTGCAGCGTTCAAACACATTATCATATTTAACGGGGATTGTCAATCTTGTGCCGGTAAATTTTAAGGTTGGGATATTTACCCTCACGTTTCCATCGGGTCGGTGAGGATTTCCACGATGGCGGTACCGGTTGCCGCCAGTCCGGCGGCGATGGCGGGCGCGACTTCCGCCGGGGTGGTGGCGCGAAAGCCCTCGCCGCCGCATAGCCGCGCGAATGCCGCCGCGCCCTCATGCCGCACGCCGAAATAGCGCAATTTGCCCGCCTCTTCCGCGCGGCGCATAGCGTCTGCAAAACCGAGATTGCTGTGTCCCACCATGCCGAAAACGGTGTCCACGCCCCAATCGGTCATCACCTGCACCATCTGGTCGGATACGGTGGGATGGTGTTCCGGCTCATCCACCTGCACGTAAATCCCATCGGCGCGGATTTCTAGCGGCAGCGGGGTGGCGCAATCGCCGTAGCCCTCCGGCGGCGCGCCCGTTTTGGGGTCGTATTCGTAGCCGTGCTACGGGCAGAGCAGCCAATCGCCGTCAATTTGCCCTTCGCCCAGCGGACCGCCCTGATGCGGGCAACGGTTATCAAGCGCGGTATAGCCGTATGCCGCCGTGTGAATCAGCACCACTGCTTTCACACCCGCCATCACCGTGGTGACCTGTCCCTCCGGTAAAATTCCGACCTCTGCCACTTTGTACCATTTTTGAGTCATCATCCTTCCTCCTCGGGGGTGTTTCAACGTTTGGACAACATTTAACCCGGAAATTCATTTTCGGGCTAAAAGCCATCCCCGCCATCATTAGTTTGACCGAATGGTATCCTGTCAGCATAATGCTATCAGCTTGGGTAAAAATCTCTGTAAGGTAGTGTACACAATTATGACTCAAATTGAAACGATAGACCTGCTCATCATCGGTTCCGGTCCCGCCGGTATTTCCACTGCGCTCCATTTGGTGCAAATGGATGAAAGTTGGGCGGGGCGGATGATGGTGGTGGATAAAGCCGTCCATCCGCGCGAAAAGCTGTGCGGGGGCGGGGTGACGCAATCGGGGCTGCGGATTTTGGACGCGCTGGGGCTGTCCATCGAGCCGCCGAATATTTTCATTCGGGAAGTGCAATTCAAATACGATGACATCACGTTTGCGGTGCGCGATGAACCGTTGTTTCGGGTGGTGCGACGGGATGAATTCGACCATTGGCTGGTGCGGGAAGCCGAAGCGCGGGAGGTGGCGGTGCGGCAGGGGGAGGCGGTGCGCGACGTTCAGCCGCACGCCGATTTTGTGGCGGTGACGACCGAAAAAAATACCATTCACGCCAAAATTGTGGTGGTCGCCGATGGCTCGAATAGTTTTGTGCGGCGAAAACTCAATTGGGGGCACGGCGGCGATAATCCGCCGGTGGCGCGTCTGCTGGAGGTGCTGACTCCCGAAACACCCGACCATCCGTTGTTTGCGCAGGGCATCGCCGTGTTCGATTTTTCCGCGCAGAATGCGGGGGTGCAGGGGTATGTGTGGGATTTTCCCAGCCTGAAAGACGGGCAGGCGATGATGAATCGCGGCGTGTTCGACAGCCGCATTCGCGCCGAGCGTCCCCGCGCCGCGCTGAAAACGGTGCTGGCGGATGCGCTCCGGCAGCGCGGGCGCGAATTGTCGGCGGTGGCGCTCAAAGGCTATCCGATTCGATGGTTCGACCGGGCGCTGGCATTGTCTCGCCCGCGCATGTTGCTGGCGGGTGACGCGGCGGGGGTTGACCCGTTTGTGGGGGAAGGGATTTCCTTCGCGCTGGGGTACGGCAAAATTGCCGCCGAAACCATCGCGGCGGCATTTGCGCGGAACGATTTTTCGCTGGCGGATTATCGCCGGCGGGTGCTGGATGATTCGCTGTTGGGGGTGTTGCCGTTGCGGGTTTGGATGGCGCGCAAATTGTACCGCCTGCGCTCGCCGAGGTTGCTTCGTTGGGTATGGCGGGGATTGCCGCTGTGGATGCGGGTGCTGGCGATGGTTCGCCCCGCCGTTATGCCTTTTCCGCCCCGGGTTGAACGGATTGACTGACGGGATTGGGGCACGTCGAAACGTGCCCCAATGAATTTCACGGCAATTTTTATGCCATGTCTTTCAGACATACCCCGCCATACGGCGGTATCTGCAAAATGCCGGTGGTTTTTGTCCGGCTCACCCCGGCGACGGTTGCCAGTTCTAGCCGCGATGTTTCGTGATGCGGCAGCGAAATTTCGGCGGGGCAATCGCAATTATTCAGCGCAATGGTGAAGCGTCCCACCCGATACACGTAAATTCCCCGCTCATCATCGAGCGCCAAAACCGTGCGCGGTTTCTCCCATTCCGCTTTCCCCTTATGCCGCAGGGCAATCACATCTTCATAAAAACCGAGCAATTGCCGGTCTTGCGCGGCTTCATCCCAAATCATCGGCAGACGACATTCTTCCATCGGTCCGACGTGCGCTTTTTGGCTCAGTCCCACTTCCGTGCCGTAATAGACGATGGGCGGTCCCGGCAGGGTGAATTGGCACAGCGCCGCCAATTTCAACCGGCGCACATCGCCATTCACCACCCACAAAAAGCGGTTCATGTCGTGGTTGTCCAAAAAGCTGGGCAAGATGAAATTTTCGGGGAAGTATGACATGTGCCGCTGCAAAAAGGCGTTGAATTGGCTGGCGGTCAGTTGGTTGTAGGCAAAAAAGTTGCGCAATGCCTGATGCAGCAGAAAATCGAGCGTGCCGTCCATCCGACCGGCGAACGAGCGTTGCAGGCTCGGCGGTTCCACCACTTCCCCGAAGGTGACGCTATCGGGCTTCACGGCGCGGGTTGCCCGGCGGAAGATTGACCAGAAGGCGTGGGTCGGACCCTGGGCATGGTCGAGCCGGTAGCCGTCGCACCCCGCTCTGAGCCAGTATTGCGCCGCTTCAATCAGATATTGCCGCGCTGTGGGATGGTCGGTGTTCAATTTGGGCATGCTTTTCACACCGAAAAAGGTGTCGTAATCATAGGGATGGTTGTTGAAGGTGAACCAGTCGGCGTAGGGTGTGCCGCCGTTTTGCTGTGCCTGCAAAAAGATGGGATGCCGGTGGGAAATGTGGTTCGCCACAAAATCAAGCACCACGCGGATGCCACGCCGGTGCGCTTCGGCGACCAGCGCGCGGAAGTCATCTTCTGTCCCCAGCATGGCATCGATGCTGAAAAAGTCGGTGGCATCGTAACGGTGGTAGGTGGGACTGGTGAAAATCGGCGTGAGCCACACGCAAGTGATGCCCAGGTCTGCCAGATAGTCCAGCCTGCCGGTGATGCCCTTCAGTGTTCCCCCAAAATGTGTGTTCAGCGTGTCGGTCTGAATGAAATCAGAATCGGGGTCGGGCGCGAATCTATCCACAAAAATCTGGTAGATGACCGCGTCGCGGAGCCATTGCGGCACGGTTTGCTCATCCACAAAAAAGCCGAACACCTGCCGGGGGATGCGCCGCCCGGCGTACACGGATGCGCCGCTCACCGTTTGCCACGCTTCGATGATATATTGTACGTGCGTGCCCGCCGGTTGCGGGGGGATGCTCGCCTGCCATGTGTCGCGGTAGCCCCACAGCAGGGTATCCCAATCCACGTGAATTTTTTCCAGCGGGATGGCGAAGCCGTTTTCCGCCACGCCGTGTTGCCCGCGCGGCTCCGAGCCGTCGGTGGTGACATACAGCGTCACCCGGTCGGCGGAAATGTCCGGTCCCACGCCGATGGTGACGGTGATGGATTCGCCGGGGCGGGGGTCTTGCGGCGAAAGTCGCTGTCCGTGCCACAAGCCGCTGTGTTCTTTTTTGATGCTCGCCAGCCGCAAATCGTCGGTTGCCAGCGTGCCGAAAATGAAATCGGGTTCGATGGTTTGGTTGGTTGTTTCCATAGATTATCCTTTAACTGCACCTTGCGTTAAGCCACTGACAATATAATCCTGCACAAAAAGATAAATGATGACGATGGGCGTTGCGCCCATCAACGCGCCGGCGGCGAAAAGCCCCCATTTCTGCGAAAATTGCTGACGGGCAAAAGTAATGAGTCCGACGGCGAGGGTGAATTGGTCTGTATCCTTCAGTAGAATTTGGGGCAGCAGAAAATCGCCGTAGGTGCCGATGAAAGTCAGAATCCCGACCACTGCCATCACCGGGCGCACCAGCGGTAAAATGATGTGCCAAAAAGTTTGCCATTGGGTTGCGCCGTCAATCAGCGCCGATTCATCCAAATCGCGCGGCACGGTATCGAAAAAACCCTTCATCAGCCAGACATTGATGCCCATCACCCCGCCGAGATAAGTCAGAATCAGCCCGGCATGGCTGTTCAATCCCAGCCACGGAATGTGGTTGCCGAATGCCTGAATAATCAGAAAAACTGCCACGAACATCAGCGAAGTGGGGAAAACCTGAATCAGGAAAATCACCAGCAGCAACGCGCGTCGCCCTGCGAAACGGAAACGCGAGAAGGCATATGCGCTGATGGCGGTGAGAAAAACCGATAGGATGGACGTGATGGACGACACTTTCAGCGAATTAATCAGCCAGCGTTGAAACGGGATGACGGGATTCGCCAGCAGATTTTTGTAATTCACCAGCGAGGCGTTGGCGGGAATGAGGCTTTGCGTCGCCAGCGAATTGCGCGGGTCGAATGACGCCGACGCAATCCAGACAATTGGAAACAGCGCGAAGGTCAGCGCGAGCAGGGAGAACACAATCTGGAAAATGCGGCGATACATCAATCGCCGCCGTTTGGCTGCACTAAAATTAGACATTTTCCGAAATCTCCTCCCACGTTTTGGTGAAGCGGAACTGCGCCAGCACAATGGCGGTCAGCACCACAAAAATCACAATGGTGATGGCGGAACCATAGGCGTAATCTACTCCGCGCCCGCTGGCAAATGCCAGCCGGAAAATATAAGTGATGAGAATATCGGTGTGCCCGGCTTGCGTGGGGCTGTTGGGGATGGGCGGTCCGCCCTGATTGTAAACGTCAATGACGGTGAAATTGTTGAAGTTGAACGCGAATGAGCCGATGAGCAGCGGTCCTACCGCCACCAGCAGCAGGGGCAGGGTGATGTGTCGGAATTGCTGCCAGATGGATGCGCCATCCACATCGGCGGCTTCGTATAAATCGCCGGGGATGGTTTGCAGCGCGCCGGTGCAGATGAGCATCATATACGGGAATCCGAGCCACGTTTGAATGAGCAGAATCCCGATTTTCGCCCAAGTGGGGTCGGCGAACCATGCGGGCGCGGAGCCGAAAATTTTGGCGATATTCAGGCTAATCACGCCCAGACTGGGGTTGAGCAATCCGCGCCACATCATCACACTGATGAATGGCGGAATGGCGTATGAAATCAGCAGCAGTGAACGGATGATTTTGCGGTAGGGCATAGTGGGGTCGTTGTAGACAATGGCGAACAACAGCCCGATGATGAAGGTCAGCAATACCGACAACGCCGCGAAGACGATTGTCCAAATGAAAATGCGAATGAAGGGACCGCGAAACGCCGGACTGCGGAAAAGCCGGTCGAAATTATCCGAGCCGATGACCACGTAAAAGCCGGGGCGCAACGCTGTGCCGTCCTCGGCGGTGAACACCCCTTCCACCGGCGAATATTCTGTGCCGGTTTCCTGATCCACCAGCACATCGCGGTCGGCATCGTAGACGTATTTTTGTTGCAGCGGCGCGGCAGCATCCAGCGATTTGACGACGGCGGTTTGTTCACCCGTGCCGAATTCCAAATTGCTCAAGTCGGACAAATATTTCACCGATGAGATGCGGTTCAGGCGGGTGTAGCCCGGAATTTCTTTCGGGATGCCGTCTTTATCCAAATCCCCCGCGTTGACGCTGGCGGGGTCAATAATCTTGCCGGGCGCCATCAACAGCGGTTCCCCGTCGGGCGGGATGACCCACAGCAGGAAGTCGCCATCATCGGAACGGAAAGCTGTCCATTTATATTGCACCCCCCCTTCCGGCACATACAATTCTTTTTCAAGCTGTTGGATGGCTTGCGGTTTGGTGAGCAGATGTCCCGTGCCGTAATTGGTGAACGCGGTATAGGTGGTGAAACCGACCGGATACAACACCATTAATATCATCAGCGCCAGCCCCGGCGAAAGCCACCGCAGGGGGTAGAGTTTTTCATACAGAAAAATGACATTGATACCGATGGTGATGACGATCATGGCGATTGCCAAAAATGTGCCCACCCCGCCATCACCGATGGAAACATAGATGAACCACAGCGCGAACGCATCAATGATTGTCAGCGCCAGCAATCGGAACAGGATGCCGGACAATGAATTGCTGAGGGATGCGACAGGCTTCGTGGTGGTTGTAGCCTTGCTCATAGATACCTCCGAAGCGACAAAAATAGGTAAAAAAAGGGCGCACCGAAGTGCGCCCCATTCTTAGATGTTATTAATTGCCAGCAATTGCATTGCGGATTTGGTCGGCGGCGTTTTTGAAGGCTTCGTCGGCGGGTTGTTGTTGCTGGAAGATGAGGGTGATGGCGTCGCCCCATGAGCCCCAGACCGCGCCCATTTCGGGGATGGCGGGCATGGCGAGCCCATTGGCGCCGG
>JAJRSQ010000456.1 GCA_024278725.1 Chloroflexota bacterium | reverse complement strand
GGCGCAAATTCATCCGCACCGCTGGCTGTATCTTTTCCCCGTTTCCGGCACCGAAACGGGCTGGTGGTACGCCTTTTTCACCCCCGACCGTTTGCAGCGCGTGGAATCGGGCTGGCTGCATTTCGGGCGGCATCCGCGCCCTGCCATCCGTCTGACCCTCGCCCCGGAAGAGCCTCCCGGCGCGCCGGTGGTCTTCCACATCGCCACCCCCTCCCCCCGCGAAACCGAAAAATTACTGGCAGACCTCAAAGCCGACCGCCCCGAAATTTTTTGAGTTGACCGTCTCCTATTGATGTGTTACACTGAACAAAATTTTCGACAGAGACCTCAATGAAAACAAAAATTATCCTCAACCCCAACGCCGGGCAAGGGCACGGCGCGAAAGTCCTTCCCGAAATTGAAACACAACTGCACGCGCACGGCATCCCCTTTGAATTGGAACAGACCGCCGCCCCCCGGCAGGCGAACCGCATCGCCGCGCAAGCCGCCGCCGACGGCTTTGAGCGCATCGTCGCCGTTGGCGGCGACGGCACGGTGAATGAAGTGGTCAACGGGCTGATGGACGCGCAAGCGCAGGGGCATTCGGCGGTGCTGGGCGTGATTCCCATCGGCTCCGGCAACGACTTCGCTTTTGCGCTCAACATCCCCGCCGATATTGAAAAAGCGTGCGCCATTCTGCAGAAGGGTTCGCCCCGCCGGGTGGACATCGGTAAAGTGACCGTGGACGGTTTGCCCTGGTTTTTTGACAACGGCGTGGGCGTCGGCTTTGACGGGGAAGTGGTGGTTGATTTGCAGGAAAGCCGAAGTTTACAGGGCTTTTTGATGTATCTGTGGTCGGTTTTTCGGGTGCTGTTCAAAGGGCGTTGGCCCTTCGAGATGGAAATTTCGATTGACGGGCAGACCGTGCGGCAACCCATCACCCTGATAACCGTTGCCAACGGGTTGCGGGCGGGCGGCGGGTTTCTGCTCACCCCCGATGCGAAACCGGATGACGGGAAACTCGATATTTGTTACGCCAACGGACTCTCGAAGCTGGGGGTGTTGAACCTATTGCCGCGCACCATCAACGGCAGTCACGTGCGCCAGAAAACCGTCACCATCGCCACCGGAACCCGGATAAAAATCGTTGTGCCGGCGAGCGCACCCGCGCACATTGACGGCGAAGTGCTGACCGCGCACGGCGAAACGTTCATCTTTGAAATATTGCCAAAAGCCCTGCAGGTGTGGGCATAACGGAGGTTGTGCATGGACATCCTATCCGCGATTTTGGCGGCGGGGGTCGCTTATCTCATCGGTTCATTTCCCACCGGGGTGGTCGCCACCAAGCTGGTCGGCGCGCCCGATGTGCGCTATGTGGGGAGCGGACACACCGGCGGCACGAACACTATGCGACAGGCAGGGGCGTGGGTCGGGGCGACGGTGGTGGTGGTTGACGCGCTGAAAGGGTTGCTGGCATGGCTGGCGGCGGCGTGGATTATGGGCGGCAGTCCGTGGTCGCTGCCGATTGCGGGCGCGCTGGCGGTGGTGGGGCACTGTTTTCCGCTGTACACCCGTTTTCACGGCGGCATGGGGCTGGCAACCGCCGGGGGGCTGATGCTGGTACTTTCGCCGTGGACAATCGCCATTGTGGTGCCAATTTGGGCGGTTTTTTTCCTGCTGATTTTCCGCAAAAAATACTCGCCCCGCTCGGTGACGATTGCCATTCCGCCGGCGGTGGCAATCAGTATTGCATTTTTGAATTTGCCCGCCGCGCTGGATTGGATGCTCGCATCGGTGGCGGTGGTGCTGGTGTTGCGCCATCTGCCGGAGTGGAATCGGGTGGAATAGCCGCCCACGCCGCCGGAATTTCCACGCTGAATAGCGGAACACCTGTTTGCCCGATAGGTCTAATTCGTCTATTATATTAAGCGGTAATTCTGCACCGCAACTGACAAACAAAATAGCATTTGGAGAGATTACCGCATTCATCTCTGTTTCACACAGGAGTCCCATTTATGCCAAAGCGCCTGATATCATCGTTCGCCTCAGGAAAGATTGTTTCTGCACTCCTCCCACTGGTTGCCGTCACCGGCGCACTGCTAGTGGGAGCGTTGATTCTTCTCCTGCTGCAAAAAAATCCGGTAGAAGCATATTCCGCTATGTTTTCCGGTGCCTTCACCAACAAAAACGGTCTGGCAGACACGCTGGTGAAAGCCACGCCGCTGCTTTTGGTCGGCTTGGGCATCGCCATCGCCTTCCGGGGCGGAGTCATCAACATCGGCGCGGAAGGGCAGTTGATTGTCGGCGCGCTCTTCACCACTTGGCTGGGGCTGACCATCGGGGAAAGATTGCCGGGCTGGATAACCATCATCATCGCCCTGCTGGGCGGCACGCTGATGGGCGGATTCTGGGGCGCAATTCCCGGTTATTTGAAGGCAAAGCTCAGCGTGAATGAGATTCTCAGCACGGTGATGATGAACCAAATTGCCATTCAAATCGGGTATTATTTACTGCGGGGACCGATGATTGACCCCGCCGAACTCGCCGCCGGCACAAACATTCCCCAATCGGCACGGCTGCCTCGAAGCCTCGATTTGCCCCGTTTCACCGACATTGCGAAGGCGCTGGGTTTCACGGAACGCGCGAAAGATTTGGGGCTGACCGGCTTTCAGGCGCAATTATACGGGCTTTTTGTGGAACCGACCCGCCTGCACGTCGGATTGCTCATCGCCATTGTGATGGCAGTGCTGGTCTATATTTTCCTGTGGCGCACCACCATCGGTTACCGCATCCGAGCCGTGGGCATCAACCCGGCGGCTTCACGCTATGCCGGCATCAATGTTGACCGCTATGTCGTCCTTTCGATGGGTTTGAGCGGGGCGCTCGCCGGAATGGCGGGCGCAGTGGAAATTTTGGGGCTGCATCACCGCATGTTCGAGCCGCTGGCGGTCTCCGCCGGATACGGTTTTTCGGGCATCGTGGCGGCGCTGTTCGGCAAACTTCATCCGCTGGGCGCAATTCCCTCCTCCATTTTATTCGGCGGGTTGCTGGTGGGCGGCGATAAAATGCAGCGGGCGGTTCAAATTCCGCAAGTGATGGTGACGGCGGTACTGGGGCTGGTGGTGCTGTTCGTGGTCAGCAGCGAAATCTGGTCGCGCCGTCGCGCCAACCGACGTGTTTCAACCAACAATTCCAACGCATCCGAAACCGAGGTGTCCGTATGAATGAAGGGTTAAGTTTAACCGCAATTCTGGTGGGAATCATCCACTCCGGCATCCGGCTGGCAACGCCCTACCTTTACGCCGCCATCGGCGAAACTTTCGGGCAGCGTTCCGGCGTCCTCAATTTGGGCGTGGAAGGCATCATTCTGATGGGCGCATACGCCGGATTTTACGTCGTTTTTCAAACCGGCAATCTGTTTTTCGGTGTGCTGGCAGCAGCAGTGATGGGCGGCGCGTTGGGGCTGGCAATGGCATTCGTCAGCATCACCCTGCAAGCCGAACAGGGCATCAGCGGGATTGGGCTGTTCATGTTCGGGCTGGGCGCGTCGAGCCTCCTTTTCAAAACCACGCTCGGCACAGTGGAAGGCGTCTCCGGCTTCCCCGAATTGAACGGCTGCCTGTCCGGTCTCGGCATCCAGTCCGATTTTTGCGCCGGTAACATTCCAATCGTGGGGCAGATTTTCTTCGGCTACAATTTGATGGTGTATGCCGCATTCGCGCTTGTGCCGGTGGCATGGTGGGTGCTGAACAAAACCACCTGGGGGCTGAATATCCGCTCGGTGGGGCAAAACCCCCAAGCCGCCGACACGTTGGGCATCAGCGTGGCGCGGGTGCGCTATGCAACCGTCACGCTGGGCGGTGTGCTGGCGGGCATCGCCGGCGCGTCGTTGTCCATCGCCCTGCTCAACATTTTTCAAGAAAATATGACCAACGGTATGGGCTTCATCGCCGTGGCGCTGGTCTATTTCGGTAGTTGGACTCCCTTCGGGGTGCTCGCCGGGGCGTTGTTATTCAGCCTGATTAACGCCCTGCAATTGTGGGTACAGGTGTTGGGGCTGAACATCCCGTCAGATATGGCGGTGATGCTCCCCTATTTGCTGACCATCATTGTGCTGGCAGTCCCCTTCAAACGCTCATTACAACCGGCTGCGCTCAGTAAACCTTTTGAGCGCGGTGAAAATTAATGCCCTATCAGGAGGTGAAATCCCACACAAAAAAATTATCAACCACCAATTTTTTAAAACATTGAGGAGAAACGAATGATGAAGAGATTTAGCTGGTTACTGATAGCCTTGCTGGCGCTGGGATTGTTGGCGGCACAATGCAATAGCACCCCTGCCCCCACCGAAGCCCCGGCGCAAGCAGAACCCACCAAGGCTCCGGCGCAAGCGGAACCGACTGAAGCGCCCGCCAAAGAGGAAGCGCCCGCGCCTGCCGCCACTGAAAAATTCCGGGTCGCACTGGTTTTGCCCAGCCCCATCACCGATATGGCATGGGGTGAATCGATTTATGATTCGCTGGTGCGCTTGCAGGATGAACTCGGTGGTGAAAGCGCCATGGAAATTGTATATTCCGAAGGGATGTTCAACGTCACCGATGCCGCCGCCGCCATCCGCGACTATGCCGCCAACGGCTACGATTTGGTGATTGCGCACGGCACGCAGTACGGCACTTCCTTGTTTGAAATCGCCCCCGACTTCCCCGATACCAGTTTTGCATGGGGAACCGCCACCGACACCGGCGCAGACCAGGGGCTGACCAACGTCTTCGCCTATGAAGCCCGCGCCGAACAGGGCGGCTTCGTCAACGGCGTGCTCGCCGCCAACCTGACCAAATCGAACGTGGTCGGCGTGGTCGGTCCGGTGGAAGCAGGTGATGCGAAATTGTACATCGACGGCTTTGTCGCCGGGGCGAAATACGCCAACCCCGACATCACCGTCAACGTGTCATACACCGGCTCATTCGGCGATACCTCTCTTGCAGCTGAAGCCGCCAACACCCACATTCAAGCCGGTGCGGACGTGCTCACCGGCTCCGCCCAGCAGGTCGTCGGCGCCATTGGCGTGGCGAAAGAAAAGGGTGTGCTGTGGATGGGCACGCAGGCTGACCAAAGCTCGCTCGCGGCCGACATTGTCGTCGCCACGCAATATTACGACTGGACGCCAACTCTGCGCGATATGATGGAAAAACACAATGCCGGCACAATGGGCGGCGAAGTATATTCGCTCACGCTGGAAAATGGCGGTCTGCAAATGCGATTCTCGGACGGGCTGGACGCGGATGCGCTCGCAGCGGCAAAACAAGCCGAAGCGGACATCATCGCCGGGAAACTCGACCCCTTCAACCCCGGTGAAATGAGCGCCTCGGACACCGGCACGGACATGTCCGCCACCGACGCCCTCGACTACACCTTCGACCCCGTGCGGGTGGCGATTGTCATGCCCAGCACCACCACCGATTTGGCGTGGAGCCAATCGTTGTACGATTCACTCAAGCAAATTCAAGACGTGGTTGGCGAAGATAAACTGGAAATCGCCTACTCTGAAAATATGTTCAACGTCACCGACGCCGCCGCCGCCATCCGCGATTACGCCGCGGAAGGGTACAATCTGGTCATCGCCCACGGCGCGCAATACGGCACATCCCTCTTTGAAATTGCCCCCGACTTCCCCGACACCAGCTTTGCATGGGGAACCACCACCAACACCGGCGCAGATGAAGGCGTCACCAACGTCTTCGCCTATGAACCCCGCGCCGAACAGGGTGGCTACGTGAGCGGCGTGCTGGCAGCGCACCTCACCAAATCGGGCATCATCGGGGTGGTGGGTCCGGTCAACGCCGGCGACGCCAAACTGCACATCGACGGCTTTTTGGCGGGCGTGAAAGCCGTTGACCCCAACATTCAGGTCAACGTTTCATTCACCGGCTCATTCGGCGACACCTCCCTCGCCGCCGAAGCCGCCAACACCCACATCCAAGCCGGCGCGGACGTGCTCACCGGCTCCGCCCAGCAGGTCGTCGGCGCCATTGGCGTGGCGAAAGACAAAGGCATCCCGTGGTTGGGCATCCAATCCGACCAAAGCCCGCTCGCCCCCAGCACCGTGGTGGCAACCGACCTGTACGACTGGCGCGCCACCCTGCTCGAAATGATTAAATTGAATCAAGCCGGAGAACCTGGCGGGAAAGTGTTGCAGCTCACGCTGGCAAACGGCGGACAGACCATGATTTACGCCGACAACTTGCCCGCAGATGCGGTCGCCGCGGCGAAACAAGCCGAAGCGGACATCATCAGCGGCAAAATCACCATCCCCATCGAATAATTTTGTACCCGTGAGGCGTGACGCGCCACGATGGGCGTCACGCTTCGCGGCATTGCCATCCACCAGAACCCGTTTCACACTTGGAAACCATTTATGACCGAGAAAAAACTGTTGCCATCAGGACTTCCCCGAATTGAATCGCTGGAAATGCGCGGAATCACCAAACGATTTCCCGGCGTGCTTGCCAATGACCATGTTGATTTGACTGTCACCGCCGGGCAAATTCACGCCCTGCTGGGAGAAAACGGGGCGGGCAAAAGCACGCTGATGAAAATTCTGTACGGGCTGTACCAGCCGGACGAGGGCGAAATCTACCTCAACGGCGAGCGAATTCACATTCACTCCCCCGCCGATTCCATCCGCTACGGCATCGGCATGATCCATCAGCATTTTATGCTGGTTGATAATCTCACCGTCACCGAAAATGTCGCATTGGGCTTGCGGTCATCCCGCGAACCGCTGTTAGACCTTGACCGGGTGAAGGAACGGATTTTGATGCTGGTTGACACCTACGGGCTGGAAATCGACCCGGATGCCACCATTTCGCATTTGGCGGTGGGGCAGCAACAGCGGGTGGAAATCATCAAGGCGCTTTATCGCGGCGCGGCGTTGCTCGTACTCGATGAACCGACGGCGGTACTCACCCCGCAGGAAGTGGAAGACCTGTTCGCCATCTTCAAACAAATGGCGGCGGATGGGCACGCGCTCATTTTCATCTCCCATAAATTGCATGAAATTATTGACCACACCCATTACGTGACCGTGTTGCGAGACGGCAAGCTCATCGGCACACGCCCAACCGCGGGCGCGACCAAAAAAGACCTCGCCACGATGATGGTCGGGCGTCCGGTGTCACTGGAACGGTATCGTCCGCCGATGGAACCCGGCGACGTGAGACTCCGGATTGAGGGCGTGACCGCCGTAGACCGCAACGGGCATCCGGTGCTGAAAGATGTGTCGTTTGATGTGCGCAGCGGGGAAATCGTCGGCGTGGCGGGGGTGTCCGGGAACGGGCAACGGCAGTTGGCGGAAACCATCGCCGGGTTGTGGCGGGTGAAAACGGGGCACATCTCTTTGGATGGCAACGACGTGACCCATCTGTCACCGGCGCAACGCATCGAAGTCGGGTTGTCATACATCCCGGAGGAACGAATGCACGACGGTGTCATCAAAGAATTCAGCGTGGCGGAAAACCTGATTTTACAAGACCATATCCGCGCCCCCTTCAGCAACGGAATTTTTCTGAACTTCCGCACCATCGCCGAACACGCCCGGCAGATGATTCACGATTTCAACATCAAAACCCCCAGCCAAGAAACGCGCATCAAAAACCTGTCGGGCGGGAACATCCAGAAGCTCATCCTCGCCCGCGAATTGAGCCGCAAGCCGCGCGTGCTCATCGCCGCCCAGCCCACGCGCGGGGTGGACATCGGCGCGACGGAATACATCCACGCCCAACTGCTCAAACAGCGCTCGGAAGGGTTGGCAACCGTGCTGATTTCGGAAGATTTGGACGAAATTCGAGCCCTCTCCGACCGGATTGTGGTGATGTTCGGCGGGGAAATTATGGGCATTGTGAACAACGACGACACCACCATCGAAGAGTTGGGGCTGATGATGGCGGGCGAGAAACGGATACCCGCGTAAAATCACCGTAAAAGAATCGGCGCATGAAGCCTTTTTTGCCATGTCCGCATTTATTAATGGGTCTTTGGGAATTCAGGGGGGCTGTCATTGCGAGCGAAGCGAAGTTGAAAATGCCCGAAGGGTGCAATTTCAGTGAACGTTAGCGGAGATTGCACCCATTCGGGTATCTTCGACTTCGGCGCAAAAAACGCGCCTCGCAATGACATTTCATAAGCTCTCCCTAGATTCGGATTGAGCCCAGGGCTGTTGCAAAGTCGCTTGACAAACAATACTTTGCGCAGGAAATGTAGG
>JAJRSQ010000455.1 GCA_024278725.1 Chloroflexota bacterium | reverse complement strand
TGACACTTTCAAAAATGCAATATCTACCTGTTTGGCTCAAACGCAGAGTACACATAAAGACAAACTGTCAACCTTACTCTCACTCAATTTCCACATCCTCGACGGTGTTACTTTATGACGCTTGTTAGTATATATTAATTTCCCCACCCTCACGCTTCAAAAATAGAATGCAGATGCTTTTTCAAACGCTCCATACTCGGCACAGGTTTTCCCGCATCGAATAATAAATATTGCGCAGAAGCGGGCGGTTTGGCGTGCGCCCCGCTGGCAACCCGCAGATGCCGCCGCGCCACCACCTGCGCCCCCTTCGCGGCGGGCATATGCCCCGCCACCAAAAACTGTTGCGGCTCAAACCGGTGCGACAATTTCACCAGCAGTGCATTCAGGAAAATGCCGTAATCGCCCTTGCCGTATTCCTTTTCGCAACGGGTGAACAGCACATCCCACAGCAGTTCAAAAGCGGGGTCGGTGCCGGCATACACCCCCCACAAAAGTTCATCATAACGGGGGTCATCGCGCCCGGAGACCGCCAGATAACGCGCCGCCTGCACATCATACGGCACACCGGCGAATCTGGCATAGCCCTGCCGCAACCGTTCAATATCGTTGGCACGCAAAATTTCGTTCACCCGCTCGAAAATATGGTGGTGGTGGAACGAAAAGACCTGTGCGGCATTGTCATCCACCGTGAGCGCCGCCGCTGCACCCGCATGGGTGATGGATACCCCCGCGCCGGTGCGCACAAAAAAGGGCAACGTGCGAAAAAAGGAAAGGACGCTTTCACGGTAATCGCCCAGCGCCGCTTCAAATGCCGGCGTGTAAACCCGGCTCCCCCGCGAAAGGGGAACGTGATAAATATGCACCATTTCGTGATTGCCCAACAGCACAATCACCGCACCGGGATATGTAGTTTGAAGCTGCATCACGTCGAGGACAATCTGCAAAGATTGGTCATCCATATTGGCAGCATGCGCGTGAATCAAATCGCCGGTGAAAATGAGATGCTGCACATCTCCGGCGGTATGCCGCACGATAAAATGGTCACGGTAACGGCGGTATAAATCCCAATCGCCGTGCAAATCTGTCACAACCATTGCCGCACCCTCAGGAAGGGTCACAACGCGATTCCACTCGTCCATAAAACCTCAACTCTCAACGTGTATGATTTCATCTGTTTTAATGATAACCATTGTCGGGCAAGCTGGCAATTTGCGCGCGCCGCATTATCTGAAATTTGACGTTTGGGCTGAATCAAGTATGATTGTTTTACGGGATTTGGGAACATCGGAAGTCCATCAAAGGTATAGCCTATGGCAACGTATCAGATTTTATATTGGAATCATTTGCCGATGCGCGTGCGCGCCATGGACATCAACGGGCAGAAATCGGCGGAACTTTCGCCCCGGTTTTTGGAGGCAATGAACAAAGCCGCCAAAATGCACGGGATGGAAGGTACGGTGATGTTCCGCTGGAGTCCTCCGCAGGAACGGGAAGGCACGGCGGAAGAAGTCCTCTCGCAGATTATTCGGGAACTGGATGAAGCGTTCCCCGACGAAATTCCACTGACCCCACCCGACCCCGAAAATCAGGCGGCTTGACCTTTCATTCATAACCGACACCAACGCAACGCTGTTGTATCTTTGACAGCGTTGTTTTATTGTTAAAATGAGGATGGCATCATGACAAAATATGTTTTTTGCACGGGCGGGGTTGTTTCATCACTGGGAAAGGGTGTCGCCGCCGCATCCATCGGGCGCATTTTGAAAAGCCGGGGTATCTCGGTGATGGCGCAGAAACTCGACCCGTACATCAATGTTGACCCCGGCACGATGAGCCCCTACGAACACGGCGAGGTTTTTGTGCTGGAAGACGGCGCGGAAACCGACCTCGATTTGGGCGCATACGAGCGGTTCATCGACGAAAATTTATACCGCTCCAGCAATCTCACCACCGGGCAGGTCTATTCGGAAGTGATTGCCCGCGAGCGGCGCGGCGATTATCTGGGCAAAACCATTCAGGTCATCCCCCACGTGACCAATATGATAAAGGCGGGTATCCGCCGGGTTGCCAAAGAAAGCGCCGCGGATGTGGTCATTGTGGAAATCGGCGGCACAGTGGGCGACATTGAAAGCCTGCCCTTTCTGGAAGCCATCCGCCAGATGCGAAAAGAAGAAGGGCACGACAACACCTTTTACATCCACGTCACCCTCCTCCCCCATCTCGGCACCACCGGCGAGTTGAAAACCAAACCCACCCAGCACAGCGTCCGCGAACTGCGGGGCATCGGCATCCAACCCGATGCCATTTTCTGCCGCTCGGATTTCCCCATTTCCGATGAAATCCGCGACAAAATCGCCCTGTTCGGCGATGTTGACCGCGAAGCCATTGTGGCGCTCACCACCGCCGATACAATTTATGAAGTGCCGCTGATGCTGGAAGAAGCCCGGTTCGGCGATTATCTTTTGTCGGCGCTGCGGCTGCCCGTGGGAAAACCCGATTTGAAAGAGTGGCGCGAACTGGTGGCGGAAATCAAACGGGAAAAAGAGAAAATCCGCGTGGCAATTGTGGGCAAATATGTGGAACTGAAAGACGCCTATATGAGCGTGTATGAGGCGCTGCAACACGCCGCCGTGCATCAAAACCGCGAGGTGGAAATTGAGTGGGTCAACTCGGAGGATTTGGAGCACGGGCGCGAATTGGACAAGCTGGAAACCGTGGACGGCATCGTCGTGCCGGGCGGTTTCGGTTATCGCGGCATCGAGGGGAAAATCATCGCCGCGCGCTTTGCCCGCGAGCGCAACGTGCCGTATCTCGGTTTGTGTCTGGGGATGCAGGTGATGTGCATCGAGCTGGCGCGCCATCATTTCAACACCTCTGCCCCAAACTCCACCGAATTTGACACCAAAACGCCCTATCCCATCATCGACCTGATGCTCAATCAGCGCGATTTGGAGGACATGGGCGGCACGATGCGGCTGGGCACATATCCGTGCAAATTACTGGCGGGCAGCAAAGCCGCCGCGCTGTACGATGCCGACATCGTCCACGAGCGGCATCGCCACCGCTGGGAATTCAACAACCGTTTCCGCGATGAATTGGCGCAGGCGGGAATGGTCTACAGTGGCATCTCCCCCGACGGGAATTTGGTGGAAATTGCGGAACTGAAAGACCACCCGTTCATGATGGGCAGCCAATTCCATCCCGAATTTAAAAGCCGCCCCAACCGCCCGCACCCGCTGTTTTCCGGGTTCATCGCGGCGGTGAAAGCGCGCGTCAAAGGATAATATCCGCAAAATCGAACACCCCCGCGCACACGGGGGTGTTTTTCATTCCGCCAGCGCGAATGGCGGGTCAATCACCACATCCCCCGATTGCCGGTACGTTTTCACCAGATAGCACACGCAATGCTCGCCCGCCACATCGTCGCGCGGGAGGGACGCGCCTTCCTGCTGAATT
>JAJRSQ010000454.1 GCA_024278725.1 Chloroflexota bacterium | reverse complement strand
CCGGACATAACATACTCCCCATTGAAATTACGAATTACACGTTATGAATTCGATTCATTATAGAATTGACAGGCAATTTTTACAAACTTCACTCATCTTTGGGGGATGATTTACTTTCGGCAGTTTCCATTGCCATCAATGCCCGTGCCACGGCATCAATGGCAATTTTTTGTTTGCGATATAAATCGGCTTCACTGCGCGCGAGCCGTCGGGCAATATCGCGCACTTTCATCCCCTGAATGAATTTCAGTTCCAAAATATTGTACAGCATCCACTCCGATGCCGTCATCCGTCGCTCGCCATTCGGTTTGGTATTTTCAATCGCCCGCGCCAGAATTTCGCGCAACGCTTTCACCGAATCGCCGCCGTGGGTGTCGGAGGCGCGTTGCACCACTTCCATCTGCAAAAGGGGGCTGTTGGTGAGCTTGGGACCGCCCCAATAATGCGCCAACGCCTCGCGCACCATTTCGGGAAAGTCGGGTTCATCCACCGGATTGTTGTCCGTTTGGATGAGATTCTCCACCGGCGAACCGACATAGCGCACTGCACTGCGCACGCGCTGCGCCCGTTCCATCTCCCCGGCGATGCCGCGCAACGCGCCAAAAACACTCTGCTGCAACCGGCGGTCTTCCAGCATAAATTCAGCCTGCGCCACCAGCAGTTTCACCGTGCGCGCTTCATATTCGGTCAAATTCGGCTGAGCGCTGCGGGCTTCGATGCCCAACAACCCCAAAAAGATGTCGCCGGTGTGCGTTTTCAGGGGCACATACCAAAAGTCTTTGTGCGGCACAAAAATGTTCGTGCTGCTGTCCACATTCGCCAAAATGGACACATCGAACTGCGACAATGCCCGCTCCACCGCTTCCGCCTCTCCCACCGATGTTTCCAGCCGGGGACCGGAACGGGCGGCGACGTTGGCGATGAAACCCGTGCGCACCCGCATCAATTCACAAATGGCGGTCAACACATTTTCCAGCGCCTGCCGCAAATCGGTGGTGGTGAGCAGCCGGCTGTCCACATACCGCAACAGGGCAACTTCGTCTTTTTCCGTGTGATAAACCCAATTGCTGATGAGCGGTTTCAGACGGCTGGCAACAATTTGTGCCAGCACAATGATGGAAACGATGGACGGGATGAGCAGGGCATCGCGCGGCAACCCCAAAATAATAGGGTCATCCGGCATAGCGATGATGACCCCGATGACCGCGGTGGCAACCAGCGGACCCCGCAGTAGATAAGTTGCCAAAGTGTATTTCACCACCCGGTCGGGCGTGAAAGCATCAAAAAACGCGACGCTGTACCCCATCAGCACCAGCATCACCATGATGGCAACATTGACCACGAACAATGCGGAAAGGAGCACCCACGCGGGCAAGGTGGAGGCTTGGTTCGCCACCAACATGTACGGGAAAACACCGAAGGACGGCGCGGCGAAAGAGAGCATCAGAAAGGTCATGCGGCGGCGGGTGGCGGTGGTCAGACAACGGTCGCGGGCGCGCTGGGTGTTGAAGACGCCCCAAATGACGGCGGCGTAAAAATACAGGGTGAACAGACTGAACAGCGGACCGGCGCGAAACTGGGTGACGGCAGGGAAGAAGAAGCCGTCGCGCACCAAAAGGTCGGTGAATACGGCTAAGTACAGGAAAATCGCGCCGATGATATAGCCGCCAAAGACGGCGATGCGCCGCCCGCGCGAAATATCGTTGGTGGTGCGCAGCAGCGCATCGGAGAAGTGGAGGTACGCCGCCGGGGTGAAAGCGATGCCCACCCACTGGAATTTCAGCCACGGAATGGCATCCGCCAGCGACGACACCTGAAAGAGCGCCACATCCCCGGCATAGGTGAACGCCATACACGCCAATAGCATCGCAAATGCCCGCCCGATGGCACTATTGCGATTGTAATTAATGATGAAAACCAGCAACGAAAATGCCAGAATCAGGATGAAAGAGGATAGAAATTGGTTTACCGGAACAAAATCAATGCCCAGAATAGTCATCGTTCACACGGAAAGCGAGAATAACAGCGCAATATCGCCGTTGGGAAAAAGATGGTCGTCATACCCGCAGAGTACCGCCCCCTTTTTGCGGGCAAAGGTGATGGCGGGGTCGTTTTTGGTTTGCAGCGATACGGCAATTTGCGCGCAATCGTTGGTCTGCGCCAGCAATTGCACCGCCCCCACCAGCGACGTTCCCACCCGCTGCCGCCGCACCTCCGGCGACACAATCAGCGCATCAATGGTCAGGGTTTTTCGCCACGGCAGCAGCGCCCCACAAGCGAAGCCCACCGGCTGTTCATGCAACTCCGCCACCAGCAAATAGCTCGCCTTCTGGAGCATCGCCCAGATTGCCCGCGCAGAAAACGGATACATCACCGGCATCACGCGCGGCAATCGCACCCGATTGAACAGACTTTTGAGGGTATATTCGCTTTCTTTCAGATTCATTTGCCACACATAATGGGTGTTATACGAACCATCCAATTGACTGCACAGGGCAACATCATCCATTTCACCCGGTCGCACGGCAATGCCGCCGGAAAGCAATTCCGGAACCGAAAAATCCACATCTTCCATAAAAATCAATCCAGCCTTTAACGCCGATAGGGCACGAACCGGAAGGGAACACTGTTCCGCATTCCTGCCGCATCCTGTTTAACCCCTCCTTAAGGGTAGTGTATTTTTTGACTGATACAAAAATAACCGGTTGTCATTGCGAGGTGTGCAACGCCGAAGCAATCTCCGTCATTGAAGCGTGGAGATTGCTTCGCTGCGCTCGCAATGACACTTGCGTATCCTGTCAGTTAATTTTAACCACTACCCCTTCCTCAATTTAGAGGAAAAAGGGGAATGTAATCACTAAAATTCTAGCATTGGGGATTGCATTTGGCAAAAGCGACGCGATTCGCCGCCATGTCAGTTGCCGGTCACCTGCAAGCGGTAATCGAGCACATTGGGGAAATAGGTGAAGGCGACATCAAATTCGGCGATGTCGCCGGGGTTGAGCCGCCGTGGCGACGGATACCCGAATGCCACATTCACCAGCGAGCCGCCGCGCCCCAACAGTGTCACCACAATTTTGGGGCGGTCGAGGGTGACGGAACCCATATTTTTCACCGTCCCCGACACGCGGTAAAACCCAACTTCATCTTCGGCGGCGGAAATGCTCACAATGCCCACCTGCGGGTGCAGCACCAGCGACGTGGGGCGTCCGACGGCTTTGATGCTGTAATTTTCCATCCCCGCCGGACGCGGCAGCGAGACGGCAAAGGGGGCGCGTTCGCCGGGGTTGAGCGCGGAAATCATCGGCGGAGCGGTAATATCGGTGATGAAATTCCCGGCGCCATCGTAAAAACTCACGGTGATGGCAATTTCGCCGACATTCAAATTTGAATCGTTGCGCACTTCGCCCATCACGTGGACGTTGCCCACCCCGTCGGTGTAGCTGGCATCGCTCATCAACCCCAGCAGCAGGGCATCGGCGGGCAAGGGGGTGGGGGCGGGAATCACCGTGATGCGGGTATCGTTGGCGGGCGGCTCGGCAACCGCAGCCGCCGGCAGCGCCGTCACCGGCGCGGGGACAGCGGCGCGCACAGTGGTGGCGAAGTGCGGTCCGGCAATGCTGTTGTTTTCCACACGATAAACAACCGGCGCACCGAAAGGCGCCGCCGCATCCACAAAGGTTTCGCGGTCAGTTTCCCCCTGAAAAATGAACACGCCGAAACCGGTTCCCATATCGCTGAAAATCCGGGTCGTGCCGGTAACACCATCCAGCAGCAAACGGGGCTGCCCGTCCGGGGCGGACGATACCGTGACCGCCACCTCTGCGGGGGGCAGCGGGCTGTTGACGCGTCGCGCCGTGTTTCCGGCAGGTGGTGTGGCGGTTGGAGTCGCGGTCGGACGCGGGGTGCGGGTCGCCGTGGCGGTCGGGGTGTGCGTCGGGCGCGGGGTGCGGGTCGCGGTGGCGGTTGGAGTCGCGGTCGGGCGCGGGGTGCGAGTCGCGGTGGCGATTGGCGTCGCGGTCGGGCGCGGGGTGCGAGTCGCCGTGGCGGTCGGGGTGTGCGTCGGACGCGGGGTGCGGGTCGCGGTGGCGGTTGGCGTCGCGGTCGGGCGCGGGGTGCGGGTCGCGGTGGCGGTTGGCGTCGCGGTCGGGCGCGGGGTGCGGGTCGCGGTGGCGGTTGGTTCGGCAAGGGTATCGGTTCGATTCGCCGCCGCAGAGAGTACCGCCGTGCTGTTCGGGTCGCGCAGGGTGTCTACTGCCGTCGCGTTCAACACCGGCGTGGGGGTCGGGGTGGCGGATGGCAGGGCGGTCGGCGTGGGCAGCGGGGTACGGGTGGGCAACGGCGTCCAGGTGGCGGAAGGGCGCGGGGTGATGGTCGGCGTGCGGGTGGGCGTGGCGGTCGGCGGAACCGGCGGCGTCGCAGTGGGGGTGAAGGTCGGACGCTTGGTCGGCGTGGGCGGCGCGTTCAGCGCCACCTTTTCAGCATTCCCTCCCGGCGGCATGGACGGCATACCGCCGTCATCCAGCAACAATATCGCCAGAGCAATTAATATCATCCCAAAAATTACGGTATATCCGGCTAAAACAAGCCATTGCCAGGGTTTAAATGTTTTCACCGTCAGCGAACCTTTGTGAATATCACTTCATATGAATAATGGTACAGCGAATTGGCAACCGGGTTGCCATTTTCTTTGCAGGTCTGGTCTTCAGGAATATCGGGCGTGATGGGTCCAACCGTATCGCTGCTGAAACCGACCAAATTCACAAAATAAGTCCCTTTAAACATCGCAAAATCTGTCAAGCCGTCATCCTCAATTTTCGTGCCGGTGACCGCTTCGGCTTCTCCGCCGCTCCACGAAATGCGCACCGTCATTCCCGGCATACCATCGCCATTTTGGTTGCGCACATAAATGAAGATGTGATGATTGCCCTGATTTTCGCACGGGGTGAGCTGCCGTATGGTCGCCGTGAAATCAACATTCGGGGTGGCGGTGGGCGGCGCAGGTGGCGGCGGGACGGCGGCGGGCGCAGCGGCAACGGCGATGCTCACCGGCGGCGGGGCGGGGGTATCGGTGGGCGGTTGCGGAATCGGGGTGCGGGTGGGCGGCACAGGCGTTTCGGTGGGGGTGGGGGATGGGGTGAGCGTGATGGAGGGCGTCCACGTGGGCACAAGGGTGTTGGTTGCGGTGGGGCGCGGGGTGAGAATGACGGGCGGTTGGGCAACCACCTTGCCGCGCGGGGTGAAGGTCGGCAGTGGGGTGCGGGTGGGGATGGCAATTGCCACCACCTGCCGCATCGCCGCCGCCTGCGGTGAAACGTCGTCGGTGAGCAGCCAGTATAGCCCGCCACCCACCACAACATTCAGCAGAACCAGCAAGCCCAACAGGATCATCCACTGCTGCGATGTAAATCGCTGTCGCCGCCGAGATACACTCAAAAAATTCTCCTCAGATGGATTAAAAATAGGCAGATGGCAGAAAACGGGTTGCTAGCGCCCTTTTTGTATGACCGTCAACCGAAAAGTATCATACCCAACGGACCCCGTTCTCTGCCATCATTACTGTATTCCACCAATCTGTTGCGCAGACGTTGAAGTAACACACCGTTTTCACCAATCACCACATTGGGCGCAACCGCGATGGAAGCTCAGCCAGCCCATTACCATCGAAATGGTAACGCCATCAAAAAACGATGGTCAGGTTGACGTAATCATTATAACATGCCGGAAGTGTTATGGCAAGTTATTATGTCACCTCATGGCAAATTCACCCGGACGGGATGCAACTTTTCCCCGCCCGCTGCGTAATGAACAATGAAAGAAAAAACCGCTATTGAATTATTTCAAGGAGAAGATAATGTCCAACCAAAAACGACTGTACCGTTCCCGCAGCGACCATATGGTCAGCGGTGTGTGCGCCGGCGTGGCGGAATATTTCGATATTGACCCGACACTGGTGCGGCTGGGATTCGTCCTGCTCATATTTCTGACCGGCGGCACGCTGGGTCCGGCGCTCCCGTTGATTTATCTGGCGATGGCAATCGTCATCCCCGAAGCGCCGAAAGACGCGCCCACCCAAATTGTGGACGTGACCCCCGCGCCCGCCACCGAAGACACCTTCGAAGCGCCCATCGCCGCTGAGGCGGAATAGCCCGCCACCAACCGCCGCCGACCCGCTTCCGCGAGTCGGCGGTTTTTTTAGGCGAATTTGGCAATCACCCGCTCGATGGCATTCAACCCCAACGCCAGCTTTTTCATTTCCGGTCCAAAGCTGATACGGCAATAATGCTGATAACGCCGCTGTCGCCGCCGCCGGTCGGGATTCACATCAAAAAACACCCCCGGCACGGTGATGACGTGTTCCTTCAACCCTTCCTCAAAAAAGCGCACCCCATCATTCAATGGCGGCGGCAATTTCGACAAATCTGCCCACACGTAAAACGTGCCGCCCGGTTTGGCATCCACGCCGATGTTCAGTTCCGCCAATCTGTCCAGCACAAATTGCCGTTTGGCGGAAAAATGCCGCTGTATCGCCCGCGTTTCCTGCACCGCAAAATCGGGTTCCAGCAGCCGCAACGCCTCATTTTGAAAAGGATGATTCGCGCCGCCATCCAGAAACGAACCGGCGCTGGCAATCAACTCAATCACCGACGCCGGTCCCAGCGTCCAACTGATGCGCCAACCGGGATACCGCCAATTTTTCGTCAACCCGTCCACCACAATCACCGGGTCGGTATTCACATCATCCACAAATTCCGTCGCCGAAATCATCCGTTGCCCCGATTGGGTCAACACATCATCATACACAAAATGGCTGTAAAATTCATCCCAGATGATGGTACAGCTTGTGTCCCGCGCCACGTCCACCCACGCCTTCAACTTTTCGCCCGCCAAATATTGTCCGGTGGGATTGCATGGATTGCTCAACAAAATAGCGCGCAAACCCCGCCCCAAGATTTCATCGCGCAGCTTTGCCAGCGGGATGTGATAATTCGAGCCTGTGTCCAGCAAAATGGGAATGGGGATGAAGGCTTTGAAGACGCTCAACAATTCTTCATACGCGGTGTAATCGGGCAAAAAATGCCCCATATTGATGTTGCCCAGCGTGGCGGCGAGCCGGGTCAGCGCCGCCCGTCCCCCGCTGGCGATACTGACATTTTTGTAGGTGTACTGCGAGGTTTTCCCCTGCCTGAAAAAATGGTTGTAAAAATCGGCGACCTTCTGCCGCAGCGCGATTTCCCCCGGCACGGCGGCGTATCGGTGCGCCCCCGGGTCGATGCTCACCTGCGAAATGCGGTTCGGCGCACCGGGCAAGCTCCCCGTCTCCGGCGACCCCTGCCCCAAATTCGCCCAGTCGGGGGCATCATAGCTGAAACCGTGTTTGGCGGCTTCGGTCATTACATAAATTACGCCGGTTTTAGGAACCGGTCTAAAACCGGGAATGGATGATGTGGAGACCATTTTTTCCTCCGAGATTGAATTTTCAGCCGTTTAAGCGCCCAACAATACACCCTTCAACAAATTTAGTCAACTCGAATTTTTTCACCTTGTGAAATGACCCGCAATGCGTTGCCCGTGCGCCGCCGGTGTGCTATACTTTCCGAGGTGTTGAAAGACACCGCACATCCCCAACTGTTCGAGGAGGAACGAATGTCAGCAAAATTAATTGACGGAAAAGCCATCGCCGCGACCATTCGCGGTGAAATTAAAGCGGAAGTGGACGCGATGAAAGCCAAAACGGGCAAAGTGCCGGGGCTGGCGGCGGTACTGGTCGGCGAGCGCAAAGACTCGCAGACGTATGTGCGGATGAAAAAACGGGCGTGCGAAGAAGTGGGCATCACGTCGTTCGGGTATGATTTGCCCGCCGATATTTCGCAGGAAGATTTGCTGGACGTGGTGCGGGAGCTGAACAACAATCCCGATGTTCACGGGATTTTGGTGCAACTCCCCCTGCCCGACCATATTGACGATGAGGAAATTCTGGGCGCAATCAGTCTGGAAAAAGATGTGGACGGTTTTCACCCGCTGAACATCGGGCGGCTGTCGATGAAACGGCGCGACCCGCTCTTTGTGCCGTGTACCCCGCGCGGGTGCATCGAGTTGCTGGACCGCAGCGGCGTCACCATTGAAGGGAAAAACGCGGTGGTGCTGGGGCGCAGCAATATTGTCGGCTTGCCGGTGGCGATGCTCCTGCTCCACCGGAATGCCACCGTCACCATCTGCCATTCGCGCACGCAGAATCTGCCGGAAGTTGTGCGCGGCGCGGATATTGTGATTGCCGCCGTCGGGCGGGCGCAAATGGTGCAAGCCGATTGGCTGAAACCGGGCGCAACGGTGATTGATGTGGGCGTCAACGCGGTGGACGACCCCACCGCCAAAAAGGGGTATCGTCTGGTGGGGGATGTGGATTTCGACGCGGCGAAAGAAGTGGCGGGGATGATCACCCCCGTGCCGGGCGGCGTGGGTCCGATGACCATTGCCATGCTGCTGAAAAACACACTCGACAGCGCGAAACGCACCTACGGGCTGGCGTAATTCACCCTAACAAAAAAGGGGGCTTTGGGAATTTAGGGGGGATGTCATTGCGAGCGAAGCGAAGTTGAAAATACCCGAAGGGTGCAATCTCCGTGAATATCAGTGGAGATTGCTTCGGCGTTGCACGCCTCGCAATGACACTTGCGTATCCCGTCAGTCAATTTTAACCACTACCCAAAAAAGCAGGGGGCACGATGCATCGTGCCCCCTACGGAAAACTTTCCTCCGAACGATGATGGCGCGTTCAGTTGCCCGCTTTCCGGGGCACAAACATATATCCCCGACCGCGCACAGTGCGCAAAATTTTCGGATGCGCTTTCAATACCGGCAATTTCGCCCGTAAACGGGAAATATACGGGCGAATTAATCCCAGCGCCTCCGCCGAGTCCATCGTATCATTCCCCCACAAACGGTACGCCATCTGCCGCGCCGTCAACACCCGATTCGGGTTTTCCATCAGATAAGCCAGCACCAGACATTCGCCATCGCTCAACATCACCCGATTGCCGGGTGCGCCATCCACCATGGCGTGCTTCGATGTTTTATCCAGCGAAATGGGCGTCACATAAAAAATATCCACTTCATCTTCCGTAACGATGGGGGAGATGGGCGTCGGCAGGCTCTCGCCCCGCCAGGAATCGACAGCACCGGCAATCGCGTCCACCAGTTTTTCCTTGTTCACCCGTTCAAGATGCATTTGCAAAAGTTTGTTGACGGTATCGCAGAGTTGGCGGGTCTGCACCGGCTTTTGCAGATAATCCACTGCATGCGATTTCACGGCGGCAATCGCATTGTCCACCGACGGGTGCGCCGTCAGCACCAAAATGAGCAGATACGGCTGGATGTCGCGGGATTTTTCCATCACCGCCACCCCGTCCATACCGGGCATTTTCATATCGAGTACCATCAGGGTGAAGGGGGTTGCCCGCAACAGCGCCAATGCCTCCGCCCCCGAAGCCGCCTCTTCGACGACATACCCTTGCAGCGACAACGCTTTTGCCAGCGCGGTACGCACGCTGTCATCGTCATCCACCACCAATAATTTATATTGCGCGTTGAATTCTTTCGTCGGAAAATCCATACTCGTCACTCATTCACCTGTATTGTTTGTTAAGGGCAAAGCCACGGTGAAAATAACCCCGCGCCCACCCCGAAAATTCTCCGCATACAAAGCACCGTTGTGCTGTTGGATGATGTTGTAGCTTGTCCACAACCCCAAACCGTTCCCGTCAGGTTTGGTGGAAAAGAACGGTTCAAAAAGATGGTCAATGTCATCCGGCGGGATGTGCGGTCCATCGTTGATGATTTTCATCCATGCCTGCTTTTCCACCGAATTCGCGCCGATGGAAATCACCACCGTCCCGCTGTCTGATTCACTGTGGATGGCGTCCACCGCGTTGAGCAGAATATTCAACAACACCTGATGCAACTGGTCTTTGGAAGCCATCACAGGGGGAATTTGGGAAAAATCCGTATGGATGGTGATATTTCCGGCTTCAAATTTTTTGCGCCACAGCCGCAAAACCTGATTCACCACATCCTCCAGCATAATCTCCGCGCGCGCGGACGGATGGGGATTGGCGAAGTTGAGGATATGCTGGCTCAGCTCGGTCACCCGCACCAATTCCTGGCGAATAGCCCTGAAATTTTCGTCTTTTTCCTCGGGCGAAATGGGGAAATCCAGAATCATGTCAATATTGGTTTGGATGGCTTGCAGGGGATTGTTCAATTCGTGCGCCAGTGATGCCGCCAGATTTCCCAACGCTGCCATGCGTTCCGTGCGCATCGCGCGCATTTCGGCGCGCTTGCGGGAAGTGATGTCTCGAACGGCAATCAGCACCTCATCGCCGCTGTGGACAAGATGCGCGCTGAAAAAGAAGGGAACGCCGTCAATGTCAAGCTGGTATTCCGTTTCATGCGTTCCTTCCGTCCGCAAAACTTCCGACACGATTTTATGCAGTTTTTCCCCCGCCGGCGACGGCAACACCTCCGTTACGGTTTGGTTCAAAAATTGTTCGGGCGGTACAAACAGGGTTTCGGGATGATTGGTGTGATAATCAATAATCAGCCCTTTTTTGTCGCAACGGAAGACCATATCGGGGATGGCGCTCAGCAATGCGCGCTGGCGGCGGTCGGCTTCCTGAACCTGCGAGAGCAACGCCGCGTTGTGTTCGGCGGCTTGTTTCCGCTCGGTGATGTCAAATGCCGTGCCGAGTACCGCGTCATCGGATTCAAGCTCAATCGGAGCGAAAGAGACCTCCACCCACATCGGTTGCCCGTCTTTGCGCTGAAGCCGCACTTCATGCCCGGCTGAGACAGCTTCGCCGCGCAAACGCGCCTGCTCGTATTCCATCACCATTTTTCGGTGCGCCGGGTGGAAAATATCCCAAACATTCATCCGAAACAATTCATCGCGGGTGTAGCCCGTTTTTTGGATGATCCAATTATTCACATACCGCAATCGAATGCCCTGAAAAATGAAGATTGCGGCGGAAACGATTTCGGTGAGCCGACGGAATTTTTCTTCACTGGCGAGCAACGTTTCCCGCACCGATTGGTGCAGCCGTTCCTGCGAAACCAGCATTTCGTGGCGCGTTTCCCGCACAAACCCCACCGAGAAACCACTGATGACATCGAAGATGCGCGGCGCGAAGGCTGAGGCATATTCCGGGGGCAAGCCTCCCAGTAAAGTATTGCCCAGCACCTTCTGTGAAGCGCCCAACGCTTCCGGATGCAGATAGCGCAGTTTTGCCAGCCTCGCCCCTGCCGCTGATGCCGTGGCTTCCCGCTCGACGGAACGGGCGGCGAACATCGCCGCGATACAATTCGATACCAACTCTTCAAAAAAGGTTTGAAGCATTTCCCGGCGCTGGGGAAGATAGCTGGTGGTGCGGATGGATTGAATCCACGCCTGCGCAATTTTTTCACGCCGGGCGGTGAGTATCTGTCGAAGTTGTGGGTGTTCATTTGAGGTTATCATAGATTGCCCATGCGAACAGCAACAGGCATGGTCGAAGGTTTCGGGTTCAATCGTAAAAGTTGTTGTTCGAGACACAGTTTTTGGCGCAGGATGTGCATTTTCTGCATATAAAATGCTATTTGGCGCTTGCGCGTGCCAAATGTGGCATAATGCTATTTTATCAGTTTTTTCATATTTGTCCATAGGTTCCCACGGCATTGCCATAGCTGTTGCAAAGTAAATTTTAAGGTTGCCGGTTTTCATGATTTCACGCCGCAGGGGCGATTTGCGAGCCGCTCTTACGCATTTTCTTCCGGTTTTAACGAAAATCGGTGGCGTTGTAGGGGCACGCTGCAGCGTGCCCCT
>JAJRSQ010000453.1 GCA_024278725.1 Chloroflexota bacterium | reverse complement strand
TCATTGACAACAGGCAATGAATTGGTAATCACTGTTAAGTGAATGTTTTCCGGCAAATGACGTGCTACCTCTAAGACCGTAGTCCCGCTACCCAAGAAAATTGTTTCACCATCACGTATCAATTTAACGGCTGCTTTGCCAATCAATGCCTTCTCTCGCGGGTGTTCTTCCATGCGCTGTATCATTGGAGGTTCTTTGGGCGTCTTGACCGCCCGCACTGCTCCCCCATGTACTCGCCGGATAACGCCTTGCTCTGCCAGCGCCTCTAAATCACGTCTGGCAGTTGCCTCACTAACGCTAAATAGCTCGCAAATTTGGGCAACCGAGAGTCTGCTTTTTTGCTCAACCAAACGCGCCAGTTGTTGTTGACGTTCAACATTGGAAAGGGATATATCACGCATAACAACCTCGAAGTAATCATAAATAATCATAAACAATCATAGTCAATCATTATTATAATCGTTTGTGATTGTTTTTTGAATGGGAAAAGGGTACTGGTGCGGGTTTTCGGTTACTTGTAGGGTGGCAGTTATCGTACCACCACCAACCGGGGCGACCTTTCTAGCTGGAGATGGGCGTGTCATCACCAGCCGGTTTTGTGCCGGGTTGTTCAATCGTCGGGTCAGAGCAGACATGCTGCATACCGGCGGAAAAAGAAGCGGTCAAAGAAATATGGGTTATCGAATCTGTTTGGGGATTTTTGGAAGGCGATTGGGCGCGTTCAGTTGGTTGTGGAAAATGCTTTTTATCAGAGGTTCAATTGTTGCACCAGTGCGATGCCTGTGGGGTGCGATTGCCGTTCAAATTCGATTGCGGCTTTTCGGGCAAGGCGGTGCGCTTCTTCCGTTTCTCCGCATTGCAGCAAAATTCGCGCCAGATGGGTTTGCGCAAAGGGCAGATTTGCGCGGTCGTCAATTTTCGTAAAAATTTCCATCCCGTGCCGATAAAATCTTTGCGCCTCGGCGGTGTTTTTTTGCGCTTCGGCAAGCCTCCCCTGCGCCAATGCCAGCAATGCCTTCAAACGCCGGTCGTTCAGGATTTTATTCAGTGATGCTCCTTCTGCCAATTGCCGATGCGCCGTTTCAAAATCTCCCAAAGTGACGGATACCCATCCCAGTTCGGTCAGACAAGCGATGATGGCTTCTTGTTTGTTGATGGAACGCGCCGCAATCAATGCTTCATTCAGGAGCGAACGCGCTTTTTCCGTGTGCCCTTGTTGGCGCGCGATTTTCCCCAGAGCCAATTTGTAGACGGGCAACGCCTCCGCTTCCGAATCCGCGGCTGCTGCCAGCGCAAAGGCGTTCTCATGCGCCGCGACGGCTTGCGCAAAATCTCCCGCCGCCAATGCGATGTCGCCCCGTGTGCGATAAATTGACCACCGATAATGGTTTTCATATGAGATAACCATCGTGGCGGCTTCGTCGGTATATGCCAAGGCAGTTGAAAAATCGCCGGCGCGGGCGGCGAGGATGCTTTTCATCTCCAAACACGCCGAGGTGAGCGCCCGGTTTTCAAGGGCGTAAACATCTGCCATAATTGCTTGCAACTGTTTTTCGGCGAGGTCATAGGCGTGCAGGGAAATATTTGCCTGAACGATGCGGCTGGATAAAACCAACGTCATCCAGCGTTCTTCATGGCTGCCATCGGTGTTTTGCTGCAAGGCGTTGATGAGCTGCCGGAACACAATTTTCCATTCTTGGTAACGGTGTGAATATTCAAAATGGAAGATGAGCGATTCAATTAAAGTGGCTATGCGGCGTTCGGGGAAGTGGTGTTCGTGGGCAAGGTAAAGCGCGGCGGCGACAATGTTGTCGAAATGGGTATCGACAGTGCGCTGCATTTCAAAAAAATGGCGTTCCATATTTTCATGTTCGTGCCCGCCGGCTGATTTGATGAGTTTCGTGTACCAATCGGCGTGGCGCGAACGAGTTTCTTTTTCTTCTGCCGGATGTTCCGCCAGCTTTTCAATTAAAAATTGGCGAATGAGCGGATGGAGTTCAAAAAAACCATGTTCGTTGCGCTGTAAAAATGAACGGTCAACCAGTGAGACCAGTTGGTGAGGGGTGGCGCCGGTGATGTTCACCGCTGCGGCAAGGTCGAATGAGCCGTGGAAAACGGCTAATCGGCGGGCAACGTGAATGACCGGCTCGCTTTCTGCCAGCAGTGTCCACGAATATTCGATGGTGGCGCGCAGGCTGGCGTGTCGGGGCGGGCGATTTCCGGCGGGGAGGCTTTCAAAATCAAGGCGGTCTTCAATTTCTGAAACGATGCGGCTGCACAGAAAATAGCGCGTTTCGGCAGCGGCGAGTTCAATTGCCAGCGGCATCCCATCAACAAGTTGACACAACCGAACAATAGCCGCCATCTCGTCTGTGCCGGGGGCGAACTTCTGCCGGACGCGGTTGGCATGTTGCAAAAAAAGCCGGATGGCGCTGAATTCTGCGGCGTTTCGGGTGGATGCACCGGCGGGATACGACAATCCGCGCAGGTCAAGGGTGTGTTCTTCTGTCAGGTTCAGCCGCTCACGAGAGGTGAGCAGTATCTTTACTTTTGGCGCAGCGTTCAGTAATTGCGATAGCCACTTGACGCTGGCGGGGGAGATGAGATGCTCGAAATTGTCCAGTATCAGCAGCAATTCTTTGTCGCGGAGAAAGTCAAAAAGTTGCGTTTCCGAAAATTCCATCAGGTGAAGAATACTGCTCATTGCGTTTGCCATATGGTAGGGCAATAATTCGCTTGTCTCCAGATTCACCAGCGAGATGAAAAATACGCCGTCCAAAAATTGTCCGGGGTACTCTTCCAAAAGTCGGCGTGCAGCTTCAATGGATAAGCTGGTTTTGCCGATACCCCCCGGTCCTAAAATGGAAATCAAACGGCAATTGGGGCAAAAAAGCAGGCGTCGGATGGCTTCCAGTTCGTTTGTGCGCCCCACAAAGGACGCCGCCGGCGCGGGTAAATTTTGGGGCGGCGGAAACGGGGTGGCTTTTATGCGCAGATAGAGGTCGGCGGTTGCCTGTTCCGGGTCAACATCTATTTCCCGGGCTAACCATTGCCGGAAAGTCTGATAATTTTGCAGGGCGCGGGCGCGTTGTCCGCAACGCAAGTGGGTGAGCATCAATTGTCGTTGGGCGTTTTCATCGAAGGGGTCAAGGATGCACAAGCGGTTCAATTGCGCGAGGACAGCCGTGTAATCTCCTTGCCGCAGTTGGTGGCGAATTAAATGACGCAATCCTGTTGCCGCCAACCAACGCAACCGCTCTTGAACGGGCAACGCCCATTCCTCAAAACCGTGTCCGTTGCGCACGTGAAACCCCGCCAGAAAATCTCCCCGATACAGGTCTATTGCGTTTTGCAGGGTATGGGTGTCGCCATCCGCTTCAAATTGCGCCAGCAGATTTTCAAATTCGGCGCAATCGAACCAATAGTCAGCTTGGTGGTTGAATGCTACATCGTGACGGGTGATAATCAGATAATCGCCCATAGTTTGTTTTAATGCCGAAATGATGGTGCGCAAATTGCCGCGCGCATTCTTTTGGGTGCGTCCTTCCCAAAACAGCGTTGCCAGTGTATCGCGGGGGACGGGATGCCGGTGATAAGCCAGATATATCAGCGCCGCTTCTGCCGCCCGGGAGGGGAGTCGGTCAATCGGTTTGCCATCCAATTCGATTTTTACGTTTCCAAAAGTGAAGAGCTTACAGCGCATGAGCGGCAAAATCCCCTTATATTTCTGAACGATTTCTAAATGACGTATTGGTATCATACAAAATACAACGACGTAAGCAAATTAATATGGGTTACTATCCATCTTTTTAAAAAGAGGGGAATTTTTTATGTTTAAAATTCGGAAGGAAATTCAGGTTGTATTTTTGTTTATTGTGGCGATGGTCTTGCCGGCAATTGCCGCTTTGCCGTTGACCACACTCACCGTGCGGGCGGAAACAACCGCGACGACATATTTTGTGGATGCCGCTCTCGGCAATGATGGCAATGCCTGCACCTCGTTCGGCACGGGCGCGTGCGCCACCATCGGCGCGGCAATCGGCAAGGCGAGCGCGGGCGATGTCATCAAAGTTACGGGCGGCGTTTACACCGAAAATGTGAGCGTCGCCAAAACCTTGACCATCCTCGGCGAGGGCGCACTGAACACCATCATCGACGGCGGCGGCGCGGGGCGCGTCTTCACCGGCACTGCCCCCGTCGCCCTTTCCGATGTGACCATCCGCAACGGCGCTATCAGCGACGTTTCATCCGCCGGATGGGGCGGCGGCATTTTCACCACCGCCGTGCTCACGCTGACCAACGTGCGGGTGGTGAGCAATAGCGCGTATGCCGGAGGCGGCATCGCCGCACACGGTTACGGCACGCTTCTGGTTCTGAAAAACAGCGAGGTCATCAGCAACGTTTCAACGAATGGCGGGGGCGGCATTTACGTGGCAACCAACGCCACCATCCGCATCGCCAACACCGTCATCGCCGAAAACCAAACCGGTTCGGTGGGCGGGGGCGGCATCTACAACTCGCAGACCCTTTCGCTGCAAAATGTCACCATCCGCGATAATGTGGTTGCCTCCGCCAATGGCGGCGGTATTTACCAAACGCTCGGCGAAACAGTTGTCGATGATTCGGTATTTTATGGCAACCGGTCAACCTCCGGTGCGGGAATGTATATCATCGGCGGCAATATCACCGCGACCAATGTGACCGTCAGTGACAACACGGCGGAGTCCACCAACGGCGGCATTTACGCATACACCGCTATCTCTTCGTCCATCATGCTGCAAAACAGTACCATTGCCAACAACAAAGCAGTGAGCGGATTTGGCTATAATGGACTTGCATTTGCCGGGAGTGTCACCGTAACATTGAAAAACAGCATCGTTGCCGATAATCAGCGACAGAATTGCAACCCGTTCAATTTACCGGCATCGCTCGGATACAACCTTTCCAATGATGGCACATGCGGCTTCACCCAAACGGGCGATGTGCAATATGTTGACCCGCTTTTTGCCCCGCTGGGCGATTACGGCGGCGCAACGTGGACGCTCCCCGTGCTGGCGGGCAGTCCCGCCATTGATGCGGCGGACAACGCCGCCTGTCCCGCTGCCGACCAGCGCGGCATCGCCCGCCCCGTGGACGGAGATGGAGACTTGACGGCTGTCTGCGACATCGGCGCGTATGAAGCCCGCAACCAACTGACCGTCACCGATGTGACCATGCTGGAAGGAGATAGCGGCACGTTGGGCGCGGTCTTCACCGTGACCCTCGCGCCGACCGGCACGCAGGTGGTTAGTGTAAATTATGCCACGGTGGATGATACTGCCTCGGCGGGGAGCGATTACACCGCCGCCACCGGCACGCTCACCTTCAACGTGGGGGAGACTGAAAAAACCATCACCGTGTCCGTTTTGGGTGATACGGTGGATGAACCTGACGAAACTTTCACTCTGACGTTGAGCAATCCCGCCAATGCGGAACTGATTGACGGCACGGGACTGGGCACAATTGTGGATGATGACGGTGTGTCCACCCTCACCATCGCCGATGCCACCGTGACCGAAGGGGATAGTGGCACGGTCAACGCCGCTTTCGACGTGACCCTTTCGCCCGCCGCGGTGAGCAGTGTCAGCGTGGATTACGCCACCGCCGACGGCTCGGCGACGGCGGGGAGCGATTATATCGCCGCCGGCGACACGCTCATTTTCAGCGCAGGGCAGACGACGAAAACCATCAACATCACCGTCGCCGGTGACACGGTGGACGAAGGGAGCAGCGAGACCTTCACCGTTGATTTGAGCAATCCCTCCGGCGCGACGCTGGCGGATGCCCAGGCGCTGGGAACCATCACCGATGATGAGACCGCGGTGTTCAATATCGATAACCTGACCGCCGTGCAAATCCCCGAAGGGGACAGCGGCACAACGCCCGTTGTCTTCACCGTCACCCTGTCCACCCCGGCGCAATTCACCGCCACAGTGGATTATCAGGCATATGGCGGGGTGATTTCGCCCGCTTCATCGGGGATTGACTTTGAAGCTATCGGTGGTACACTCACCTTCAGCCCCGGCGAAACTTTGCACACCATCACCGTGCCCGTCATCGGCGACCTTTTCCCGGAGGGCGACGAAATATTTTTGCTCTCATTGAGCAACGGCACGGTGTCCATCATCAGCGGTTCCGCCAACGGCACTATTTTGAATGATGATGACTATTTGGGATTCATCTACCTGCCGCTGATTGTGCGGTAAAATAATTGTCTTCAACAACCAACCACCATTTAATCGAGGAGAAAAAATGAACTTTCCACTGAAACTTGAATTCAAAAAAGTAGCCCTTGCGCCGCAAATCTCGGTGTACGATGCCGACGGCAATCTGCTCTTTTACGTCAAACAAAAATTGATGAAACTGAAAGCGGACATCACCGTTTTTGCCGACAAAGAGCAGACTCAGCCGCTCTACACCATCAACGCCGATCGGGTGATTGATTTTTCCGCGCGCTACCATTTCCGAGACCGGAACGGCACCGAACTCGGCTCAATCAAACGGCAGGGCGCGCGCTCCATCTGGAAAGCGCGTTACGACATCAGTGATGCCGGCGGGATGGAGATTCTGCGCATTCAAGAGGAAAACCCCTGGGTAAAAGTGGTGGATGCTTTCTTCGGGGAGATACCTGTTTTGGGGATGTTGTCCGGCTATGTGTTCAACCCCGCTTTTTTGGTGGAACGCTCGGACGACAGTCTGATTTTCAAAGTTACCAAAAAACCGGCGCTGTTTGAAAGTAGTTTTGTCATTGAAAAACATGCGGAATTGAGTGATGCGGAAGAAACCACCGCCGTGCTCGGCATTTTGATGATGACCCTGCTTGAACGGGCGCGCGGTTAAAATGGGCGGCAGGGCGAACAAAAAAGGTGTATTTTTCGGGATTCTGCTCATCATCGGTGGAATTGCCGGCGCGGTGTTCGGGGTGAATTATGTTGCCGCCGCGAACCAAAGCGCATCGTGGCGCACCGCCGACGGCGTGACGACCGCCGCCGCGGTCTCCGCGCACGCGGGCAATGGCAGCAGCAAAGGCAGTTACAGCGTGGATGTCTCGTACACCTATCAGGTGGATGGGCAATCCTACCAATCCGACCGCCTCGCGTTCAACGGCGTACGGCAATACAACAGCAAATCGAAGGCGCAAGCGGCGCTGGCGAGCTATGCCGCCGGTAGTGCCGTCACCGTTTACTACCACCCGGACGACCCGTCGGTCTCGGTGCTGGAGAGCGGCTCATCGTGGCAGGCATATCGCCCGTTGGCGCTGGCGATTTTGGTCATTATTTTGGGCGGATATTTGGTGCGCGACCAAATGGCAATCAGGGAGGAAAAATGAACGCAGGAATCATTGCGGTCATCATTGTGGTGCTGGCGCTTGCCGGTGTTTTTGTCCCCCTGTTTTTCTGGGCGAAACGACGCTCAAAAGTTGTTCAAGCCGTTATCCGGCAAGTGGAAGAGGAATTGGGGCTGGTGAATCAATCGCCCCGCAGTACCGGCTCGTTCCCTAATTTGCGCGGCATGGTAGATGGCGTTGAAATTGCCGTGGATGTGTACCATCAGCGATACGCTTCATCGAAAAGCACCGCCAGCACGCGCCCGTGGACACGGGTTCGGGCGCAACTGTCTGAAAAACCGCACTTTCAGGTGCGCACGCGAAATCGGCGGTACGCTGAAAAAATGCGGCTCTCCGCCCGCGAAACGGGCAATGCGGCATTTGATGAAAAATACGTGCTGTTTCTGTCCGAAACGGCATCCCCGGCGGAAGCCTTACCCCCCGCGTTGATGGATGCGCTCATTGCCGCCGACCCGCCGGTTGATGTTTTGAATAAAGCGGTGGTGTGGATGCAGAAGGGGATGGTCAGCGACGCAATGGTATTGAAAAACG
Source organism: Chloroflexota bacterium (assembly GCA_024278725.1). Lineage (GTDB taxonomy): Bacteria > Chloroflexota > Anaerolineae > 4572-78 > 4572-78 > JANTHQ01. The sequence continues at coordinate 124 of JAJRSQ010000453.1, read as the reverse complement.
CCGTGCGCGCTTGTGCGCGGGTGGCATCGGTCATCGAAAATCGGTGAGAGATTCACCGGCGGGCGGGTTCGGCGATGCCCCGCACTTTTCGGGGCTATTTCAGCACCAGCGGCAGATACACCGC
>JAJRSQ010000452.1 GCA_024278725.1 Chloroflexota bacterium | reverse complement strand
TAATTTCATTCAAAATGAAGAGATTCTTTTCCTGCACGCCCAGCCGTTCCGCGCGCATTTTTATCTGATAGATGCTCTCTTCGCCCGAAACATACAGGATGGGACCCTGCTGCTTGGCAAAGGTGGCGGAAATTTGGAGGAGCAAAGTGCTTTTGCCCACGCCGGGGTCGCCGCCGATGAGGGTGAGCGAGCCGGGGACGATGCCGCCGCCCAACACGCGGTTGAACTCTTCGATGGGGAGTCGGATGCGGTCGAGCTGTTCCATCGGCACATCGGCGAGGGATTGGGGCGCGGTGCGCGTCACCATGTGGCTGGTGGCGCGGTGAGGCGTCCCGCTCGTTTTGTTCGGCTGTGCCACCGTTTCAATGAGGGTGTTCCACTCATTGCATTTGCTGCAACGCCCCATCCATTTCGGATAGGTTGCGCCGCATTGTTGACAGACGAAGATGGTTTTGGGTTTTGCCATGGTGAGATAGGGGTAGAGATAGTGGGCGGGCGAGCAGGTGAGAATGTGCTGCCGTTTGGCTTTCTCACTTTCTCACCCGCTCACTTTTTGATTGAGTTTACATGACCGCTTCTGCTTCGGCGGATTCTTCGGAATTTTCGTGCCGTTCCACCACGTTGATGACGATTTGCTCGTCCACATAATCCACTTCGAGCACGTCGTGGGGCAGGTATTTGCCGGAGAGGATGCCCTCGGAGAGGGGGTCTTCGACGCGGTTTTGCAACACCCGGCGCAGTGGGCGCGCCCCGAAATCGGGGTCGTAGCCTTCTTCCGCCAGATGGTCTTTGGCGGCATCGGTGAGCGACAGGGCGATGTGCATGTCTCCCAGTCGGGCGCGGACTTCCCGCAACTCGTAATCCATGATATTTTTGATTTCCGCTCTGGTGAGCGCCTTGAATATCATCACCCCGTCGAGCCGGTTTCGGAATTCCGGGCGGAAAAGGCGTTCCATCTCTTTCATCACTTTGGCGCGCATTTCTTTGTAAGCTTCATCTTCCGCTTTGTCATCACTCTGCTGGAATTGGAAGCCGAAGTTGGCGCGTTTTATCATATCCGCCCCCACGTTTGAGGTGAGGATGATGATGGTGTTGCGGAAATTGATGCGTTTGCCTTTGGCATCCGCCAGTTGCCCGTCTTCCATAATTTGCAAAAGCATGTTGAAGGCTTCGGGGTGCGCTTTTTCAATTTCGTCAAACAGAATGACCGAGTATGGGCGGCGGCGCACCGCTTCGGTGAGTTGCCCGCCTTCTTCGTAGCCCACATATCCGGGGGGCGAGCCAACCAGCCGTGACACGTTGTGCCGTTCCATAAATTCGCTCATATCCAATTTGATGAGTGCATCTTCACTGCCGAAAAGAAATTCGGCGAGCGTTTTCGCCAGCAGGGTTTTGCCGACGCCGGTCGGTCCCAGAAACATAAAGGTGCCGATGGGGCGGCGCGGGTTTTTCAGCCCGGCGCGCGCGCGGCGTACCGCTTTGGCAATCGCGGTGATGGCTTCCTCTTGCCCCACAACCCGGTCATGCAATGCGTTTTCCATGTTCAGCAGCCGTTCCGATTCTTCGGTGGCGATGCGCTGCACGGGGATGCCCGTAATCATAGCGACCACATCGGCGATGTCGTCCGGGGTCACTTCCGGGGTGGTGGTGGGCGACCAGTCGTCCGAGTCGCCGGTGAGCGCTTCCCGTAATTCGTTGGCGCGGTCGCGCAGGGCGGCGGCTTGCTCAAACTGCCCCGCGCTGATGGCTTCTTCGGTGGCTTGGCGCAGGTCGCGCAGCTCGCTGACCGTCCGGGCATCGGAGGCGGTGCTGAAGGGCGTTTTGTAGAGCCGGACTCTGGCGGCGGCTTCGTCAATCAGGTCGATGGCTTTGTCGGGCATGAACCGCTCGGTGACGTAGCGGGCGGACAGATGCGCGGCGCTTTCCAGCGCGGCATCGGTGATTTTCAGGTTGTGATGGGCTTCATAGCGGGAACGCACGCCCCGCAGAATTTCGATGGTTTCTTCGATGCTCGGTTCCTCGACGGTGACGGGTTGGAATCGCCGTTCCAGCGCGGCGTCCCCTTCGATGTGTTTGCGGTATTCGTCGAGGGTGGTGGCGCCGATGCACTGCAATTCCCCCCGCGACAGGGCGGGCTTCAGGATGTTCGCCGCGTCCACCGAACTGCCGGCGGAGCCTGCGCCGACCAGCATGTGCAATTCGTCAATGAACAGAATTGCGCCCGATTCTTTGATTTCGTCAATGACCCGTTTCAGGCGTTCTTCAAACTGCCCGCGGTACATCGTTCCGGCAACCAGTGAGCCGACATCGAGCATGACCACCCGTTTGCCCAGCAGGGTGTCGGGGGCTTCGCCGCGCACGATGCGCTGCGCCAGCCCTTCGACGATGGCGGTTTTGCCCACGCCCGGCTCGCCGATGAGGGCGGGATTGTTTTTGTTGCGCCGCGAGAGAATTTGGATGACGCGCTCGATTTCGGTTTTGCGTCCCACCACCGGGTCGAGTTTCCCCTGGGCGGCTTTCGCCGTCAGGTCGGTGCCGAGCTGGTCAACCAGCGGGGTGTCTTTCTTTTTCGGGTCGGTTTCCGTGCCGCCGGTGCGAGTGGCGTTTTCCATCATCACCCGTGCGGTTTGGGCGCGGACTTTATCCAGACTGACGCCCAGCCCGCGCAGCACGTCCACCGCCACCCCTTCCCCTTCGCGGATGAGTCCGAGCAGGAGGTGTTCGGTGCCGATGTAGTGATGCCCCAGACGGCGGGCTTCATCGACCGCCAATTCAATGACGCGCTTTGTACGCGGGGTGAGGCTCAATTTGCCGTACATCGCGCGTTGTCCGCGTCCGACGGTGCGCTCTACCCGTTCCCGGATTTGCTTCAGGTCAATTTTCAGTTCTTTCAAGACCCGCACGGCGACACCGTTTTCTTCACGCACCAATCCGAGCAGGAGGTGTTCCGTGCCGATGTAGTTGTGGTTCAACCGCTGAGCCTCTTCTTGTGCCAGCGTCAACACTCGGCGCGCTCGTTTGGTGAATCGGTCAAATTTATCTGCCATAATAGCAACTTCCTTTTTAGATACGTTTGGTTTCTTGCATTGATGCGCAAGACGTTTTGGTTGTTGATAGTATCTCCGGTTATGATGAGTGCCGGATTAATGCTACCGGAGATACGAATATGATACCGGCTTATGCATCATATGACTGTAATTTATTATACCAAATCTTTTCCAAAAATCGAAAAGCCTATTTGAAAGAGTTTTGTCTTTGTGGGTGAGGGGGGTCTTTGGGTGTTGGAAACAGATTGGTCGGTGATAAAAAAACGGGGCGAGATATTATCTCGCCCCATTGAGATACAGCTGTAAGAAGGTGGTTATGCTTCTTGGAGCTCGGATTCTTCCACGGGAGCGTCGGCGTCTTCCGCCTCAACTTCATCCATGGTGGGTTCCTGCGCCTGCTTGAGGCTCAACCCCATGCGGCGGCGGTTGGGCTCAATGCTGATGATGCGGACGTTGACCTCGTCCCCTTCATGCACGATTTCGTGCGGATGCCCGACTTGGCTGTCGGAGAGTTCCGAGATGTGAATCAACCCTTCGATGGCATCATCTACCCGGGCAAACGCGCCAAAGTTGGTGACTTTGGTGATGGTTGCCGGTACAATCTGCCCCGGTTGGTATGAATCAAGCACCTGACTCCACGGTTCGGGTTGGAGGCGTTTCAGGCTCAGCCCGATGCGCATTCGCGCATGGTCAATGTTCAGTACCGAGACATCCACAATGTCGCCGACTTTCAGCACGTCGCGGGGGTGTCCCACTTGCGACCATGAAATTTCGGAGATGTGAACCAGTCCCTCTGTGCCGCCGAGGTCAACAAATGCGCCGAAGTCCGCCAAACTGGTGATGCGTGCGCCTTTGATGATTTCACCCACAGACAGTTCGGCGAGCAGTTCTTCTTTTTGCTTGCGGCGGACAATATCCACTGCTGCACGTTCTGAAAGGATGAGCCGGTTTCGACGTTGGTCAACCTCAATGATTTTGAGGCGTAACTTTTCGCCCACCAGATTTGCCCAGCGATTGTTTTTATCGCCGGTGTTGCCGTGCGTATTTGCGAGTTGCGAACCGGGGACAAACCCGCGCACGGAACCGAAGCCAACAATGACCCCACCTTTGTTGGTGCTGATAACTTCCCGTTCCAGAATTTCGCCGGAATCCAGAAGCTGCTGGGCTTTCACCCAGTCTTTTTCTACCACAGCTTTGCTGAGCGATAAAATTACATAACCTTCATCGTCCAGCAGGCTTACAACATACACCGGAATTTCATCACCGACGTTTATTTCGGCGAGATACTCCGGGTCAACGCGATCCAGGTCTTTTGCGCGAATGATCCCCTCATATTTCGAGCGGACATTCACCAGAATC
>JAJRSQ010000451.1 GCA_024278725.1 Chloroflexota bacterium | reverse complement strand
GATTGGAGATTGGAGAAAATTACCAATCATTAATCAACTAACGTCCCTCCACGCGGAAAAGTTCCCGATATCCGGCATTGTCATCCACCTGAAAACCGATTATACTATCTGTACCCATAATGGCTTTTACAGGACTTACGCACCGTGCCATACGCTGCATCGAATTTTACGAATTTGTATGAAAAAATCCGGGTAATTCGCAAAATTCGATGCCTGTTTTTTCTACCTGCGTACGTCCTGTTTTAGCTGCAAAGTGTGCAAAATGGAAAAAACAGCGGATGCGTCAACATTTAAATTGCATAATGGCGACCGGGTGGGCATTGTCGGCGGTGGTCCCGCCGGGAGTTTCTTCGCCATGCACCTGCTGGAATACGCCGCCGCCGAAAATCTGTCGCTGACGGTGACGATTTTCGAGTACCGCGACTTCGGGCAGTCCGGTCCCGCAGGGTGCGCCAAATGCGCGGGGCTGCTCTCCGCAGGGCTGCAATCGAATTTGCGCCGTTTCGGGCTGAGATTGCCGCCGGAAGTGGTGCAGAGCAAAGCCGACAGCTATGTGCTGCACCTCGCCGAGCAGGAAGTGGAAATTTTTCCTCCCCTGCCCCACCGCGAAATTGTGAGCGTGTATCGGGGGAGCGGACCACGTGCCGCCGCCGCCCGTCCATCCATCAATTTTGATTATTGGCTGCTCCGGCAAGCGGAAAAAGCGGGCGCGACCATCGTCAAGGCGATGGTCAAACAAATTACTTTCACCCCCGAAAAGGCGATTGTGTCCACCAATTTTGAACATCACCCGTTTGAGCTGGTGGTGCTGGCGGCGGGGGTCAACGGGCGACGGGTGGCGCTGGAAGGGGACACGTATCATCCGCCGGAAACGGCGCAGATGATTCAGGATGAGTTGGGGGGGTATCCGGGGAATAACCGCCGGGTGCATGTCCATTTTGGGCGCAAACACGGCGTGGTTTTCGGGGCGACCGTGCCCAAAGGGGCGTATGTGAACGTCAGTTTGCTGGCAAAAAACCCGAGCCTGAAAACGATTGCGGATTTTTTGACCGAGGCGGGCATTCCGGAAGATTATCAACGATTGTGCGGCTGTAAACCGCACATCCCCGTTTCCGCCGCGAAAAAGTTTTACGGCAACCGATTTGTGGCGGTGGGCGACGCGGCGGCGAGCCGGTTGTACAAAGACGGCATCGGGTCGGCGTTTCACACGGCGGAAAAGGCGGCTCACACGGCGATTTTTCACGGTATCGCCGCCGCAGATTTCAAGCGACAGTATGCGCCGCTCTGTCGCCGCATTGCGCGGGATAATTTCTGGGGCAAGTTTCTGTTTTTCCTGTGGGAAATTACGGGCAATTCGCGCGCGCTGACCCGTTTGTGGCTGTTGGCGCTCACCACCAAAAGCACCCACCCCTTCGAGGCGCGAATTTGTCGCCTGGCACTGTGGAACATGTTCACCGGCGATGACAGCTACGAACACATTTTGCGCAGTCTGCTCCATCCGCGAGTGGTCTGGTTTTTGCTCTCCCACATTTGGGGCGTGTGGCGTCGTCCAACCGTCCCCCACAGTACACCGACGAGGAAGTGATATATGAACCTTGGGGCATTGAAAGACAACCAAACTGCCGTCATCATCGGCGGCGGTCCGGGCGGCACGATGTGCGGGATTGCGCTGCGAAAGTTGGCGCGCGAGCAGGGAAAATCCATCAACATTATTTTATTTGATGGAAAAGCCACGGTCGGGGAAACCCATTACAATCAATGCGTCGGAGTGCTATCCCCCCCCATTGATGAGATTTTGGAATCGCAGGGCGTCCCTTTTCCGCACCATTTGGTGCAGCGGCAGATTGAAGCGTACACCCTGCACGGCGAACGGCGGCACATCCGGCTGACGGAAGCGGGGGAAATCAGTTTTGCCACCCGGCGGGTGCAGTTCGACACGTACATGCTGGAACAGGCGCGGGCGCACGGGGTGGATGTGCGCGCCAGCCGGGTGACGGATTTGGAATTCCTGCCCAATCGGGTGAATGTGTATGCCGAAAGCTCGAAGGTGCATGCCGATGTCGTTTTCGGGGCATTCGGGCTTGACCCCGGCACAACCACCATCCTCGCCGAAGCCACGTCGTACCGTCCGCCGCGATTTCTGGTTTCGATGGTGACGAAAATTCATCCCCCGGCACAGATTATGGCGCAGTGGAGCAACGATATTCACGCTTTTTTGCCGCGCAATCCGCGCATTGAATTCGGCGCCATCACCCCGAAGGGGAACCATATCACGGTGAATCTGGCGGGCGAAGCCGTCACCAGCGCCGATATGGAGGCTTTTTTCGCGTACCCTCCCGTGCGGCGGATACTGCACTTCGCCGACCCGAAACATCCCGAAAACCCGCACGATTTCACCTTTTATCGCGGACGATTTCCGATTTCGGTGGCGTCTCATTTTTACGGCGACCGCTATGTTTGCGTCGGCGACGCGGCGGGGCTGGTGCGCGCCTTCAAGGGGAAGGGGGTCACGTCCGCGTGCCAAACCGCCATTTGGGCGGCGGAAACGGTGATGACCGAAGGCATTTCCCGCGAGGCATTCGCTCGGCATTACCGGCGGGCGTGCCGCGAAATTTTGCAGGATGTGCCATACGGAAAGGTGATGCGGCAACTGGCAATTGTGGGCAGCCGGTTGGGGCTGATGGACTTGCTCATCGCGCTGGCGGCAGAAAACAATATTCTGCAGCACGCGCTGTTCGATGCGGTATCGGCGCACCGGACGTACCGCGACATCACCGCCGATATGCTTTCCGTGCGGGAAATCGGGCAATTGCTGCGCGACTTCGCCGCGTTGAGCAGACAAGCGGCGCGGGGGAAGCCTCGGCAAACGAGGTGATACGGTTTTTGAACACCGCATCGGAATGAACCGCAAAGGCGCAAAGAAAACATCACCTTGAAATTGGGCAGGGACGAGCCCTGCCCCTACAAATTTCGTTGCACTGTTTTCTGAAACAAACGCCTACAGCTTTTCAAATCGCGCTTGGAAGAAACGCAGATACTTGGGTTCATAAACCATTTTCAACCCGCGCGCATTGTGGCGATTATCATACACGGCTTTGACGGCTTCGGCGGTGACATCCATATGCGCCTGCGTGTACACCCGGCGAGGGATGGTCAGGCGCACCAGTTCCAGCTTGGGGTAGCGATGGTCGCCCGTTTCCGGGTCTCTGCCGGCGCTGACCACACCCCGTTCCATCGCGCGGATGCCGGAATCGAGGTACAATTCGGCGGCGAGGGTTTGCGCCGGGAATTTATCCTGCGGCAGATGGTCGTAAATCTCTTTGGCGTTCAGGAAGATGGCGTGTCCGCCCACCGGCTGCACAATGGGGATGCCCCAATCGGTCAGCAGGTCGCCCAAATATCGCACCTGACCCACCCGCGCGCGGATGTGGTCATCCTGCAGAGATTCCTCGATGCCGATTGCCAGCGCTTCCATATCGCGCCCGGACATACCGCCATAGGTGTGCAATCCTTCGTACACCACCACCATATTGCGCGCCGCATCGAACACGTCGTGGTCGTTCACCGCCAACCAGCCGCCGATGTTCACCAGATGGTCTTTTTTGGCGCTCATCCACGCGCCATCGGTGTAGCTGCAAAATTCAAATAAAATTTCGGCGATGGGTTTATCGGCGTATCCGTCTTCCCGTTCCTGGATGAAGAAAACATTCTCTGCCATACGGGTGGCGTCGAGATAAATTTTGATGCCGTATTTGTCGCATAATTGACGCAACGCCTTCACGTTTGCCATGCTCACCGGCTGTCCGCCCGCCATATTCACCGTTCCGGCAAGGCTGACATACGGAATTTTCTCCGCGCCCACTTTGTCGATGAGGTTTTGCAACTTGTCCAAATCCACATTGCCCTTGAAGGGGTGCCGGTTGGCGGGGTCGTGCGCTTCGTCGATGATGACATCCACAAAAGTGCCGCCCGCCAATTCCTGATGCAGGCGGGTGGTGGTAAAGTACATATTGCCGGGGATGAAATCCCCTTTTTTGATGACGGCTTGGCTGATAAGGTGTTCCGCGCCGCGCCCCTGATGGGTGGGCACAATGTATTTGTAGCCGTAATGGGTTTGGATGGCGTGTTCCAAATGGTAGAAGTTGCGACTACCGGCATACGCCTCATCGCCGAGCATTAAGCCCGCCCACTGACGGTCACTCATCGCGCTGGTGCCGCTATCGGTGAGCAGGTCAATATACACGTCCTCGGATTTCAGCAGGAAGGTATTGTACCCGGCTTCGGCGGCGGCTTCCGCGCGGGCTTCCGCGCTGATCATACGGATGGGTTCGACCATTTTTATTTTCCATGGTTCCGCCCATGAGCGCCGCCCGAATTGTTGTCCCATTGTTTGAGGAATTTTTTTCGACATAATCTTCTCTCCTGTTGTTTATGAAGCGTTTTTTTCCGCGCTGCTCTCATCAATCGGCAGAGCGGTGGTATATTTAACTTCGCTTAAAACCAAACTGGTGTGAATATGAGCCAAACCGGGCGTGGGGGTCAGACGGTCAACCACAAAACGCTGCAAATCCTTCCGGTTCCGAACCGCCACCTTCAGCAAATAATCGTATTTGCCGGTGACGTGATGGCATTCCAGCACTTCCGGCATCGATTGGATAGCGGCTTTGAAATTTTCCACATGTTGGGATTGGTGCAATTGCAGGGTCACATTGATGAAACAGAGCATATCATAACCCAATTTTTCCCGATTGAGCAGCCCGGCGTAACCCTGAATGAAGCCGCGCTGTTCCAACCGTTTGATGCGGGCATGCACCGCCGGCGGCGAAAGGTTCACCCGCCCGGCTAAATCCACATTGCTGATACGCCCCTCGGTTTGCAAAATGCGCAAAATGGCTCTGTCCAAATTATCCGACGCGTCTTTTTCAGAATATTCCATCGCAAAATCCTTTTTATACCGAATGATATTTTGGATTATAGACAATTCGCTGAAATAAACAAATTTACACGGCAATAATGTTGAACATCCATCACCGACAACTGCAATCAATTTTTGGGTAATGGCACAAAAGTAAGTGATATGTCATTGCGAGGGCGTAGCCCGAAGCAATCTCCGCACCTCAATGGGAGGGGGGTAGCGGTTATTTTTGACTGATGAAACAAAGGGGTAGGGGCAGACCTATGTGTCTGCCCGAAAAGGGCGAACACACAGGTTCGCCCCTACCGGCGAATAATTTCCGGCAGTCAATTTGAACCACCACCGGGAGGGGATTGCTTCGCCTTCGGCTCGCAATGACAGCACCATCACTCACAATTGAGCCACTACCAACTTTTGAATAAAAATGGGATTTGAATAATGCGATACGCCATCATTTCAGATATTCACGGACATTTGGAAGCGTTGCAAACGGTGCTGCGCGATGCAACATCGCGCAATGTTCAACAGGTGCTCTGTCTTGGGGATATTGGGGCGGACCCGTGCGTGGGGCTGGTGCGGGTCAATCGGGCGGAAGCGGTTTTCGGCAACTGGGAGACATCGGGCTGGCGCGGACTTTCGGCGCAAAACCGGCAGTGGGTGCTCAATCTACCCCCGATGCGCCGCTACCATCATTTTTGGGTGAGCCACGCCACGCCGGGATGGTCACCCGGCATCACCACCCTCAAAAGCTATCTGGCGCTCAAATCGCCGGGGAGTTTCCGGGAGAATTTTCCGTATTTCACCACCGAGTCCCTCGCATTGTGGAACGCATTTTACGAATTACTCGGCGCGAACATCCCGCTGTTGCTGCACGGGCACACGCACCGGCAGGTGGTTTGGGCGTTGAATGATGACAATCAGTTGGAAAGAAGTACGCCGCGCACCCTGACACTGTCGCCAAAAACAACATACGTGGTTGGGGTGGGGAGTGTGGGGTTGCCAAAAGACTCGGCGCTGCCGAGCTATGCGCTGCTGGACACCCAGACGCGCACGCTGGAATTTCTGCGGGTGGCGCACGCCCCGGCGGGATGAGTTATTTTTCCTCGCGGCTCATCCGCCGCCGCGCATAGTTTTCCAATGGAGCTTTTCCAGCAATTGTTCGAGGGTCGCTTCATCGCCGGTGAAATCCACTTCGATGCGCCCCACCACCAGCGAGCCGATGCGGTACGGCTCACTTTTCCGCAGCGACGCCCGCCAGCCGTCGCCGCGCATCACGCCGGGTTCGGTTTCCACTGCGCCCAAATCCGCCAGATAATCTTTCATCAACCACAACGGCACGCCGAAAATCTGCTTCATGCACCGCCGCCCACCGGCGGGAAGATGCGCACATCGTCACCCGGTTCAACCACCGTGTCCAACCCATCCAAATAGCGGGCATCGCGTCCGTTGATTAAAAAATGAAACGCGGAATGCATTTCGCCGCCATTCAAAAAAAGTTTTTCGCGCATGGCGGGATATTGTTCCAGCAATTCGGTCAAAATCCGGCGCATTGTTTTCGCGCCGTCGTCCTTTAAAACGGCTGACTTGCCACCGACGATGTCGCGCAGGGTGGCATACACCTTTATTTCCATCAAACGTGCCTCCAAGTGATTGGGGTGTTGGTATATGATATTGTAAACGGTGTGGGGGAAAAATCAAGTAGACAAATTATCATCATGTCATTGATTACACGCAAAATGATAGTTTTTGAGAGTCTTTTTTCTCTCAAAATTACATCTTTCTCAAAGATGATAGTCTTTGAGAGTGCAGGGGTGATACAATCCCCCACAGTTGAATGGAGAACCGCGTCCGTTATGGGAAAATCATCGCAACTTTCCGGCTTTTATAAGCTGTCGCCCGCCCGCCGCACCGAACTTGTGGCGGCATGGGCAAATTTAACAATCGAAGAACGCGCCGCACTGGTGAACGGACTCTCCCCGGCGCAGGGTGACGCGATGATTGAGAATGTCATCGGCTTGTATAATTTGCCGCTGGGCATTGCCACCAACTTTCAAATCAACGGCGAGGATGTACTCGTGCCGATGGTGGTCGAAGAGCCGAGCATTGTGGCGGGGGTGAGCTTCGCGGCAAAACTGGCGCGCGCCGGCGGCGGATTCATCACCGGCAGCAGCGAGCCGGTGATGATTGGGCAGGTGCAGGTACTCGACGTGCCCGACCTCTCCCGCGCGGTGGAAAGCATTGCCGCGGCGGAAACGGAATTGCTGGCGGCGGCGAACCGCCATCATCCCACCATTCAGAAACTGGGCGGCGGGGCGAAGCGCATCGAAACGCGGGTGCTGGAAAACACCCCCATCGGCGCGATGCTGATTGTGCATATTTTGTACGATTGCCGCGATGCAATGGGCGCGAATGCGGTCAATACCGCCGCCGAATCCGTCGCCCCGCTGATTGAAAAGCTGACCGGCGGGCGGGTCAATTTGCGAATTTTGTCGAATCTGACCGACCGCCGCACCGCCACCGCCGAATGCTGCATCCCCGCCGAATTGCTGGCGCGGGACGGTGCAGACGGATGCGCCGTGGCGCAGGCAATTGTGGAAGCGTGGGCTTTCGCCGCCGCAGACCCGTACCGCGCCGCCACCCACAACAAAGG
>JAJRSQ010000450.1 GCA_024278725.1 Chloroflexota bacterium | reverse complement strand
GAATGTGCACGAGGCGCAAGGCGGACAAAGCAAGGCTGATTTCATTGCTAAAATGTCCATTGCTCAAAAGGAGGCATTGGAAAGCCGTTATTGGTTGCGTTTGGTGAAAGAATTCGCATTGGTTCCACCGCATTTGTTGGACGAATTGATAGATGAGACGGTTCAACTTTCAAAAATCTTGTCAGCGATATTACTTTCCGCCAAGCGAAACAAGAATGAAGACAACTAATTTTGCCTTTTGCCTTTTCCATTTTGAATTGTTGGAGGAAGAATGACGACAACTGTTTCCATCATCGGTGGGGCGGGGTATGTGGGCGGCGAGTTGCTGCGCCTGCTTTTGTTCCACCCGAATGTGACCGTCCGGCAGATAACATCCGCCAGCCAAACCGGACGTTTTGTGCACACGGTGCATCCCAATTTGCGCGGGCAGACCATGCTGAAATTCAGCCATCCCGATTCCGTTGAACCGTGCGATGTGCTTTTCATCGCCCAGCCGCACGGTGTCACCGGCGCCGCCATCGAAAAATACGCCGCCATCGCCGAGCGCATCATCGACACCGCCGCCGATTTTCGCCTGCGCGACGCGGCGGCATACGAGCGATGGTACGGCGCGCCGCATCCCAATCCCCAATGGCTGGAGAAATTCGTGTACGGCTTGCCGGAACGCCATCGCGCGGAACTGCAATCGGCGCGGTATGTGTCCGGCGTGGGGTGCAATGCCACCGTGACGAACTTGGGTATCGCCCCGCTCGCCGACGCGGGGCTGCTGGAATCGGTGGTCACAGAGGTGAAGGTCGGCTCGTCCGAGGCGGGCGGTCGCCCCACCGACAGTTCGCATCATCCGGAGCGCAGCGGTTCGGTGCGCTCTTTCAAACCGACGGGACACCGCCATCAGGCGGAAATTCGGCAGGAATTGGGGAACAATTTCGACCTGCATTTTTCGGTCACTGCCATTGAAATGGTACGCGGCGCGCTGGCGACCAGTCATTGTTTTTTGAAAGACCCGCTGCCGGAAAAAGAATTGTGGAAATTGTATCGCGCCGCCTATCGGGATGAGCCGTTCATTCGATTGGTGAAAAGTCGGGTGGGCATTCACCGTTACCCCGACCCCAAATTGCTGGCGGGTACGAATTTTTGCGACATCGGCTTTGCGGTGGACGCGGGCACGAATCGGGTGGTGGTCATTTCCGCCATCGACAACCTGATGAAAGGCGCGGCGGGGTCGGCAGTGCAGGCGATGAACCTGATGTGCGGCTTCGATGAGCGCGCCGGATTGGGCTTTCCGGGGTTGCATCCAATTTAGAGATTGGTGGATTGGAGATTAGAGATTCAGAATCTCCAATCTCCAATAAACCAAAAACGGAGTACCTATGTTTATCCTAAAAATCGGTGGCAGTACCGGCATCAATTATGATTTCATCGCGGATGACATTGCCGCGCTGGTGCAAGCCGGCGAAAAGATGGTGGTGGTGCACGGCGGTTCGGCGTTGACCAATGAGGTGGCGGAGAAGTTGGGGCATCCCCCGCAATTTGTCACTTCAGTCAGCGGGTACACCTCCCGCCGCACCGACCGCCGCACGCTGGAAATTTTCGAGATGGTCTATTGCGGGCAGATGAACAAAGGCTTGGTGGAAAAACTGCAATCGCGCGGGGTGAACGCCGTCGGGCTTAGCGGGCTGGATGGGCGATTGTGGGAGGGGAAGCGCAAAGCCGTCATCAAAATTGTCCAAAACGGGCGGCGGCGCGTCCTGCGCGATGATTTCACCGGCAAAGTGGAGCGGGTGAACACCGACCTGCTCAACCTGCTGCTGTCGGCGGGATATGTGCCCGTACTCACCCCGCCCGCCATCAGTTACGACGGCGAAGCCATCAACGTGGACGGCGACCGCGCGGCGGCGGCGACGGCAATCGCGCTCGGCGCGGAAACGCTTGTCATCCTGTCGAATGTGCCGGGTTTGCTGGAAAAATTTCCCGATGAAAGCACGCTCATTCGCCACATTCCGGCGCAATCGTTGGATAAATTTATGGCGGTGGCGCAAGACCGGATGAAAAAGAAAGTGATGGGCGCGCAGGAAGCCCTCGCGGGGGGATTGACACGCATTGTTTTTGCCGATGGGCGGGTGGAAAATCCGGTGCGGGGTGCTTTAAATGGCGCAGGGACTGTGATAGAATAACAGTATCCCGAAAATGAGGTGACGGTATGACCATATCGGAAAAATTGAATTTGTTGCAGCGGGTGATAACCGAAGATGACGCTCTGAACCGGACGCTCGATAAATTGCTGGACATCACTTTGGCGCAATACCGCGAAAAACTGGAAAAATATGATACTGCGTTGCGTGCGTTTGAATCTCGATTCGATATGCAGTCCGATGAATTCTATGCCAAATTTGAAAGCGGCGAATTGGGCGACGCGATGGATTTTTTCGAGTGGGCAGGTCTCATCGAATTGCGGCGTGATGCGCAACAAAAAATTGAACAGATGGTGTCTATCGAATGACCGATGCCGCAACCTACATCGCTACCATCCGCTCACGGGTGATTGCCCACCCAAAAATTATGAAAATAGATGTGACCCGTGAAGAAATTCAAGGGCATTTGGGGCTGTTTCGCTATCGTTTGTTTTTGAAAAGCGGTGATATGCTTGAAGCGTTTGAGCGATTCACGATTGAAAACACGATGGTGCATGTAACAAAGTATAGCTTCCAATGGCAGAACGCCACCGGCGAATTACGATTCCGTTGGGATAATGCTGCCCACCACCCTGAAATTGAAACGCATCCACATCATCTTCATACCGGGGACGGAAAAATTCTGCCGCATCCACCGGTGACAATCCTTGATATTCTGGAAAAACTGAATGACATCACATTCTGACCCCGGCTTCAATTTCCCCGAAGTGGAATCCATACACTTTTCCGGCGCTGTGCCCCGCCGACCCTTCACGCTGGTGCGGGCGCAGGGGGCGCGATTGTGGACGGACGACGGACGCGAATTCATCGACTGCGCGGCGGCACACGGTTGGGCGAATGTCGGGCATAGCCACCCCGCCGTGACCGCAGCAATTCAACAGCAGGCGGCGACCTTCGTTGCCACCCACGAAGGTGCGTTCAACGACCAGCGCGCGCGGTGGATGGCGGAACTCGCGGCGGCGCTCCCCGGCGACATCAGCCGCATTCAGCCCGCCAATTCAGGCGCGGAAGCGGTGGAAGCCGCCCTCAAAGCGGCGCGATTTTTCACCGGACGGACGGAAATCATCGCCGCGAAACGGGGGTTTCACGGGCGCACTTTTGGCGCACTGAGCGCTACGTGGCAAAAAAAATACCGTGCCCCTTTCGAGCCGCTGGTTCCCGATTTTCGGCACGTGACGTTCAACGATTTGGACGCGATGGACGCGGCAATTTCCGACAAAACCGCTGCGGTGATTCTGGAAGTGGTGCAGGGGGAAGGGGGCGTGTACCCCGGCAACCCCGACTATTTCGCGGGCGTGCGCCGTCTGTGCGATGAACGGGGCGCGCTGTTGATTTTCGATGAAATCCAAACCGGGATGGGGCGCACCGGCAAACTATTCGCTACCGAACACCTGCCCATTCTGCCCGATATGATGACGCTGGGCAAAGGTTTGGGCGGCGGCATCCCGATGGGTGCGGCGGTGTGGCGCGAATCGTTGGGGAAATTGGACGCGGGGATTCACGGCAGCACCTTTGCGGGCAATCCGCTGGCGTGCGCCGCGAGTCGGGCGGTGTTGCGGGTGATGCGCGATGAGCAATTGCCGGCGCGCGCGGCTCGGCTGGGTGACCGGCTGATGGCGGCGCTGCGGGCGATTGACGCGCCGCAAATCCGCGAAGTGCGCGGGCTGGGGTTGATGGTCGGCGTGCAATTGCGGGGACGGGTCACGCCGGTGTTGAAAGCGTTGGCAGACGAAGGCATCTGGGCGCTCCCCGCCGGTCCGACCGTCCTGCGGCTTTTGCCGCCGTTGGTCATTTCGGAGGAAGATTTGCAAACGGTGGTGGAGAAGGTGGCGCAGTGCGTGAAAACGTGAAACGTGAGGTATGAATTGACAAAAGCGCCGCAGTGCTTCAGCATTTCACGTTTCACGTTTCACGTTTCACGTTTCACGTTTCACGTTTCACGTTTCACGTTTCACGTTTCACGTTTCACGTTTCACG
>JAJRSQ010000449.1 GCA_024278725.1 Chloroflexota bacterium | reverse complement strand
GAAACGCACCGCCTGCACGCCAAGTTTTTTCAGCTCGGCGACGCTGGGGTTTCCTTTTGGGTTTGCGGGGTCAATGTTCAGTGCGTACATCACGTGTCCTTCCCAGACGGAATGTTAACATAACACGCATGTATTATAGCGTAATTTTTCGCTTATGTCTACTCTTGCTACACAAAAAACACGACTGTTGCAAAGTAAAGTTTAAGGTTGCCGGTTTTCATGATTTCACGCCGCAGGGGCGATTTGCGAGCCGTTCTTACGCATTTTCATCCGGTTTTAACGAAAATCGGTGGCGTTGTAGGCACGCTGCAGCGTGCCCCTACATTTCCTGCGCAAAGTATTGTTTGTCAAGCGACTTTGCAACAGCCCTGACACAAAAAAAGGCGATGGCAACAGCCATCGCCGGGGGAAACGCGAGGGGTTACATCACGATTTGGCGGGTACGGTGTACCGTGATGATGAGGTCTTCAAACTCCCAATGTTCGTCCTGAAGTTCGGGGCGAATTTCCAACAAAGCTTGTTCCATCGATGACCCGAAATCGAGCATATTTTGCAGGTACTCAAATTCAGATTCATTCAAAATAATACGGTGATGTGCGAGCTGTTTGGCTATCATTTTGTCGCCTTTCATGTGAATTGAGCCATTATAGAACGGAAAAACGGCTGTGTCAAAAACTCGTTTACCCGCGTCCAAAAATGTGATATAATAAAGGTAGGAACAATCTTGTTGGCTGACCAACATACTTTTTTCGCCGCTGGCTCATGGTCAGCGGCGATGTTGTTTCAGGGGCAATGAGTTTGCTCCCCGGCGGCAGTTGTGTTCAGCAGAAAGGAGGGCACTATGGTCGCAATTCGATTGGTGGTAACCGTGATTTTGGCGGGTGGGGTATTGTTTGCGTTGGCGCTCTATTATTATTTGCGGAACGAGGCGCGTGCTGCGCCGAGAGCATCGTTGCGTGTGCGACGGCATCCGCCGGAGGAATTTTCCGCCGGGCAACCGATTCCGTCATCTGCGCCGCGCAAAACGCCACCGATTTCCCACATTGAAATTCCGCCGATGATGGTGGCGCCCCGCACCGGCTATTCCCCCATGTCGTTGAGCGGGATGGGCGGAAGCTGGAAACCATTGCGCGGTGTGATGCCGAAGCGGTTGCGTCACTTCCCGCACAAAGTTGAGTGACGGATGATGCGTGTCACAAAAAAACGGGGATACCGTTGCGGTATCCCCGTTGCCATTTCAGGAGAGTTATTTCCCCAATTCCGCTTTAAAGGCTTCGGTGAGCGCGGGAACATATTTGAACAAATCGCCGACGATGCCGTATTTGGCATATTTGAAAATCGGCGCTTCGGGGTCTTTGTTGATGGCGACGATGACCTTCGATGTTTTCATCCCCGCCAGATGCTGAATCGCGCCCGAAATACCGCAGGCGATGTACAAATCGGGCTGGACGGTTTTGCCGGTTTGCCCGACCTGATGTTTGTACGGAATCCAGCCCGCATCCACGGCGGCACGGCTCGCGCCGAGTGCCCCGCCGAGCACGTCTGCCAGCGCTTTGACGGTGGGGAAGCCTTCCGGTCCGCCCACGCCGCGCCCGCCGGAAACGATGATGGATGCGTCGTTGAGGGAAACTTCCCCTTCGGCGGCTTCAAACCCGACCACTTCGGTGACGGGGGTGATGCCGGCGACGTTCGCCTGCGTCACGTTGCCGTTGCGGGCAGTGTCCGGTTCCAGCGCGGGAAAAACCCGCCGCCGCAGTGATGCCATTTGCGGTTTGGCATCCCCGAAGGTGATGGTTGCCACCAGATTTCCCACCAGCACGGGGCGGGTGGCAACCAGCTTGTCGCCGTCCATATCCAAACTCAACACATCACTGGCAAGCCCAACGCCGAGCTTTGCCGCGACGGCGGGAGCAATTTCGCGCCCTTTGTCGCTCGCGCCCAGCAAAAATACGTCGGGCTGATGTTCCTGCGCCAGTGCGGTGAGGGTGGCGCTGTATGTTTCCAGCCGGTAATCTTTCAAAGACGGGTCATCCACCACAATGGCGTCATCTGCGCCGTAATGGAACGCAGTTTGTGCGAAATCGCCCACGCCGTCACCGAGGATGACGGCGGTCACACTGCCGCCCGATTTGTCAGCCAATTGGCGCGCCATCGCCAGCGTTTCCCATGAAATGCTGTCAATTGCGCCGTTACGATGTTCAACAAGTGTCCAGATTTTTGCCATGATACCCTCCTATATGACCTTTTCCGCCAGCAGTTTTTGAACCAGAATTTTCGCCGCTTCTTCCGGTTCGCCTTCGATGACTTCCAGCGTCGATTCCTGTGCCGGGGGAAGCGTCACTTGGAGCCACTGCGCCTGCGAGCCTGCCGCGCCAACCTCATCGGCGGAAAGCCCGAGGTCTGCCAAGCCCATTTCGGGGATTTTGGCTTTGGCGGCTTTGCGGATGCCCATGAAGCTGGGGTAGCGCGGTTCGCCAATTTCTTTCAGGACGGAAACGACGGCGGGCAGTGGGCTGGTGACGGTTTCGCGTCCGCCATCAATGGCGCGCACCACGGTGATGGTTTTGGCGTCGAAATCCACCGCTTCGATTTTGGCGACATAGCCCAGATACGGCACACCGAGCAGGGCGGCAACCTGTACCGCCGTTTGCGCCGTGTCGCCGTCAATCGCCGATTTGCCCGCCAAAATGATGTCGTAATCGCCCATTTGGTTGATGGCGGCGGTCAGAATCCGCGCCGTGGCGAGGCTATCGCTGTTTTCAAAAGCGTCATCGGTGAGCAGGGTTGCGCCTTTACATCCCATCGCCAGCCCGGTTTTGATGGCTTCGGTGGCTTCCGGTTTGCCCATGGTGAGAATGACCGCTTCGCCGCCGTGGTCTTCCGCCAAAGTGATGCCGGTTTCGATGGCATATTCATCCCACGGGTTGACAATGCGGGGACCGCCCTCCGCCATCAATTTCAAACCGTCCATCGAGGCGGAAAGTTGAGCGGTATCGGGAGTCTGTTTCATCAAAACAATTGCTTTCAAGATGTCCTCCTTGATACACCTGATTGTTTATGGTTTCACATTTATATTGAACCCAGTTTAGCACCGGGGTGTTCCGACAGTGTTCCGACAAGTTTCAAGTTTCAGGTTTCAAGTCTCAAGTTCGGTGCTATTGGGACTTTGGACTTGGGACTTGAAACCCTCTACCCCCACACCTCCGCATCATACGGCGGCAATTCCCGGCGGAGGGGTTTGTCCACCTTGAAGCCGAGGGCGTATTGCGCTTGCAGCAGTTGGTGGATTTGCGTCGTCCCTTCGTAAATGACGGCGGCTTTGCTGTTGCGCAGATGCCGCTCCATATCGTATTCGCTGGAATAGCCGTATGCGCCATGCACCTGCACCGCGTCGCTGGCACTGGCGAACGCCGCTTCGGTGCAGTATGTCTTCGCCAGAGAAGTTTCGCGGGTGTTGCGGATGCCCATATTTTTCATCCAGCCCACTTTCTGCACCAGCAATTCGCCGATGTCGTGCCGCTGGGAAATGTTGGCAATCAACTGCTGCACCAATTGATATTGGGCAATCGGCTTGCCAAAAGTTTCGCGCTGGTGGGCATACGCCACTGACGCTTCCAGACACGCCCGCATAATGCCGACCGCCCCCGCCGCCACGGTGAAACGGGCGTTGTCCAGACATGACATGGCAATTTTGAAACCTTCGCCCGGCTCGCCGAGCATATTTTCGGCGGGCACTTCGCAATCGTCCATCCGAATCCAGCCGGTATTGCTCGTCCACACGCCCATCTTCCCTTCGATGGTTCCCGTTTGGATGCCGGGGAAATCCCGTTCCACAATGAAAGCGGAAATACCGCGATGCCGTTTTTCGGGGTCGGTTTTGGCGAACACCAGAAAATGGTCGGCGATGTCTGCCAGCGTGATCCACATTTTTTCGCCGGTGAGCAAATAGGTGTCGCCCACTTTTTTGGCGCGGGTGTTGAGCGCCGCCACATCCGAACCGGCATCCGGTTCCGTCAGCCCGAAACAGCCGATTTTCTCCCCTTTCGCCTGCGGCACGAGATACTTCTGCTTTTGCGCCTCGGTTCCCCATTGGAAAATCCCCAGCGAGTTGAGCGCGGTATGCACGGCGATGGTCTCCCGCACCGATGCGTCCGCCCATTCCATCGCCTCCGAGACGATGCCCAGCGAAATGTAATCGAAGCCTGCGCCGCCGTATTTCACCGGGATGCACACCCCCAGCAAGCCCATCTCCGCCATTTCCGGCAACAACTCGCGCGGAAATTTGTGCAACGGGTCGTATTCCCGAATCAACGGGCGCACCCGCTCGGCGGCGAAATCCCGCGCCGCTTTTTTCAACATTTGGTGTTCTTCGGTCAATGAAAAATCCATAAGATTATCCTGTTGGTTGGATTGGTTGATGTGTGAAACGTGATGCGTGATGCGTGATTTTACGAAATACGCAATACGAAACACGTCTGCAACTTTGTAACTCTGCAACGCTGTCCATTATACCAGTACACCCGCCCAGAGAAAAAACGTGAATGGGCGAATGAGCGAATTTTCAGATGATGAATGACAAATGACAAATGACCAATCTGTGCTATAATGCCGACCATGAATGCAACCCGATGGATAGCCCACGTGATAGCGCTGTCGGTGGCGCTGTTGCTGACCGCCTGTGCCGCATCCGCCGGTTCCCCGACCCCCACCCCCGACCCGTTGACGGCGGCAGAAGCGCATATCGCCCGCCGGGAATTTTCCGCCGCGCTGGACATTCTGCGGCAACAAGCGGACATCCGACCCGATGACGCCGCCATCCCCCGCACAATGGGCGAAATTTACCTGCGCCAGCACCGCTGGGATGAGGCGGCGCGCGCGTTTTCTACCGCGCTGGGCAGCGAGCCGCGCGATGCCGCCGCGTTGTTGGGACGGGCGGAAGCCTATCTGCAATTGAAAAAACCCGTTGCCGCGCGAAATGACGGCTGGGCGGCGATGGCGTTGGGCGCGGCGGCGGAGACGCCGGTGGGGCGCAGTTTTTTGCAGACCGGAGATTACGCGGCGGCGCGCTCGGCGTTTGCGGCGGCGGGCAACGACCCGACGGCGGCATGGTATCTCGCCGGGCTGACTTTGGCGGATGACCCTTCGGCGGGGCGGATGATGCTGGACGCATTGCCGCCATCCCCCCGGCGCGATTATTTACGGGAATCGCTGGCGGGTGTGCCGACCGATGCGCTGGCGGGCACGGCGGGTATCGCCTTCATTCAGTTGGATGAATGGGCGCTGGCGCACGCGGCGCTCTCGGCGGCGGTGGAAACCACGCCCGACCGCGCCGAATGGTGGGCATTTTTGGGACGGACGCAGGCGGCGCTCGGACTCCCTGCCCTCGAATCGTTCCGACGCGCGGAAACGCTCGACCCGACGCTGGCGCTGGTTCCCTATTTTCGCGGCTTGTATCTGCGGCAGCAGGGATTACCGTCCGCCGCGCTGGATGAATTTTTGGCGGCGTTGGATATCGACCCGCAAAATGTGGGCGTTGCCGTTGAGGGGGCGGAAACGCTGGCAACGTTGGGGGATTGGGTATCGGCGGCGGCGTGGTATGAATCGGCGGTGCGCGCCGACCCGCAGAACGCCGACATCCGACGTTTGCAGGTGGAATTTTATGTGTTGCGCGGCTATCGGGTGGCGGAAGCCGGACTGCCGGCGGCGGAACAGTTGCTCGAATTGACCCCCGACGATGCCCGCGCGCTCGATTTGCGCGGCTGGGCGAAATTCCAGACGGGCGATGTCGGCGGGGCGGAAACCGATGTGCGCCGCGCGGTCACGCTCGCCCCGGATGACGTTGTCGCCCGTTTCCATCTGGGGCGAATTTTGCTCGCCCTGCACCGCGACGCGGACGCCCGCGCCGAGTTCATCCACGTGGTGGATTGGGATACGACGGGCGTGTATCGTCCCCGCGCGGAAGAATGGTTGGTTGGAAATTAGAAATTCGTGATTCGTGATTCATCATTCGTATTCCGTAAAATGACACAATACGCCTACAACCCTGAAACCCTGCAACTCTGAAACTTTGAAACCGGAAACGAACCTATGACAAAAATGATTCCCGCGCCCGGCAGCCCGCTGCCGTTGGGCGCAACCATTTACGATAGACATGTCCGCTTTTCAATCTTCAGCCGTCACGCCACCCGTGTTTGGCTGATGCTCTTTGAGCATCCCAACGACGATACGCCGTCACATGAATTTGAACTCGACCCGATTTTGGACCGAACGGGCGACATCTGGCACATTGATTTGTACGGCGCGGGCGAGGGGCTGCTGTATCTGTACCGCATGGATGGTCCCCGCGACCCCGCGACGGGGCATCGTTTCAATCCGAATGCCGGATTGATTGACCCCTACGCTCGCGCACTGACGGGCGTTTTCAATTCCGATTGCCTCCGTGCGCCCGGCGACGAGCCCCGTTTCGGGTGTATGCCCAAGTGCATGGTCGCCGCGGATTCGTTCAACTGGCAGGGCGACAAACCGCTCAATCGCCCGTTGCGGCACACCATTATTTACGAAATGCACGTGAAGGGCTTCACTGCGCACCCATCGGCGGGGGTGTCCGCGCCCGGCACGTATGCCGCCATCATCGACAAAATTCCGTATTTGCAGGAACTCGGTATCACGGCGGTGGAACTGCTCCCCGTCCAAGCCTTCGACCGGGGGCTGTTCGGGCGCACCAATCCCCTTGATGGCGCACCGTTGACCAACTATTGGGGTTACAATCCGGTGAACTTTTTTGCGGTGGAAGCGGGTTACAGTGCCAACACCGAATGGGGACGACATCTCTATGAATTTAAAACGATGGTGCGCGAGCTGCACCGGGCGGGCATCGAAGTGATATTGGATGTGGTCTACAATCATACCGCCGAGGGGAATCACAAAGGACCGGTCTTCTTTTTCAAAGGCATTGACAACCATATCTATTATCTGCTGGAAGATGACAACCGTTTTTACAAAAATTTTTCCGGCACGGGGAACACCGTCAACTGCAATCATCCCGTGGTGCGCGATTTGATTCTCGACTCCCTGCGCTACTGGGTGGTGGACATGCACGTGGACGGCTTCCGTTTCGATTTGGCGTCGGTGTTGGGGCGCGACCGGCACGGCAATATGGTTGAAAATCCCCCCATCGTTGAACGCATCGCCGAAGACCCGATTTTGCGGAACACCAAAATCATCGCCGAGGCGTGGGATGCGGCGGGGGCGTATCAGGTGGGCGCGTTCCCCGGCAGACGATGGGCAGAATGGAACGGGCGCTACCGGGACGATGTGCGCCGTTTCTGGCGCGGCGACGCGGGCATGGTCGGTGCGCTGGCAACCCGTTTGGCGGGCAGTTCCGACCTCTATTTGGATGACGGGCGCACGCCGTGTCACAGCATCAATTTCATCACCTCCCATGATGGATTCACCCTCAACGATTTGGTGAGCTACAATCAAAAACACAACCTCGGCAATGGCGAAGAAAATCGGGATGGCGACAACCACAATTTGAGCGACAATTTGGGCGTGGAAGGTCCCACCGACCGCCAGCCCATCGAGCGGCGGCGCATCCGGCGCATCAAAAATTTTCTCGCCACCCTCATGCTCTCGCAGGGGGTGCCCATGCTTTTGGCGGGCGATGAATTTCGGCGCACCCAACGGGGCAACAACAACGCCTATGCTCAGGACAACGACATCAGTTGGATGGATTGGACGTTCAAAGAAAAACATGGCGAAATTTTCCGCTTTGCCCGTCAGGTGATTGCCTTCCGAAAGCAGCATCCCATCTTTTACCGCTCGCATTTTTTTGTGGGGCAGAACGGCTACGCGCTCGACATTCAGTGGTTTTCACCCGAACTGACCGAGCCGGACTGGGGCGAATCCAGCCACACTCTGATGTGCCTCATCAACGGGCAGCGGGAAATCATTGGCGAAAACCGCTCGGACAACGACGCGCTGATGATGTTCAACAATAGCCCGGAGGCGGCATATTTCCATCTCCCCCCCGCGCCCCGCGGGAAAACATGGCGGTTGGTCATTGATACCGCCATGTCCGCGCCGTTTGACATCCGCCTGCCGGGGAAAGAAATTTCCTTGCCCAACCAAGCCACGTACACCGTACAGGGTGAATCTATGGTGGTGATGTTGTCATTTGCGGAGTAAAAATGTCGGATGAAATAAAAAGAAATGTACATCAATATTTTGTGGATGAGGCGGGAGATTTAACCCTTTTCAACAAAAAAGGGCAAGTGTTGTTGGGAAAAGAAGGGGTCTCCAACTATTTTATGGTCGGGGTGGTGCATCTTCCCAACCCGATGGAGGCGTGTGAAAAAGTTGAGGCGTTACGGCGGAGTTTGTTGGCAGACCCGTATTTTAAAGGCGTGCCATCGATGCAACCGGCGGCGAAAAAGACAGCCGTCGCCTTCCATGCGAAGAATGATGTCCCGGAAGTGCGTCGCGAAGTTTTTAAGTTGCTGCCCCAACTTGGCGCGAAAGTGATTGTCGCCGTCCGTCGCAAATCGGTGCTGGTGACAGAAGCGCAAACATTGTTTCGCTATGGAAAGAAGTTGAAAGCCGATGATGTATACGATGATTTGGTGAAACGAATTTTCAAAAACTTGTTGCACAAAGCTGATGAAAACCGGATTGTTTTTGCGTATCGTGGTACATCTGACCGCAAAGATGCGTTGCAAAAAGCAATTATTCGAGCAAAAGAGAACTTTGCTGCCAAATGGGGTATCCCCAGTGATAAGCCCACGCATGTGCATTCCGCTTTTCCGGCGGAGTTTGTGGGCATTGCAACGGTTGTATGAAAAGAGAGAGGACAGGTTTTTTCTGCTATTGAGAGACGATTATCGGTTGATTATGGATTTGGATGACAAGCGACATAAGCCTTATGGGGAATGGTATAAAGTCTCGAATCCGCTATCGGTGGAGAAAATCGCAAAATAAAAACCCTCAAACAGACTAGGTTTGATTACATTGAACCAAACACACGGCATGAAGCCGACATTCGTCTGTTGCAGGGTTACTAATATTATAGCAAATAAAGCCGGGGAAATCAAGCATGAAACTTATCATCCTCCATACTAACGACACCCACGGACAACTTCATCCCCTGCCCACCGAGGCGGGCGAATATCTGGGCGGGTATGCCCGCCGCGCCACGTTCATTAAACAACAGCGTGCGGCGCATCCGCATTTGCTGCTGGTGGACGCGGGCGACTATTATCAGGGGACGCGCTATTGGCACGCCTTCCGCGGCGAGCCGGACATCACCCTGATGAACATGCTGGCAACCGATGTCGGGGCGTTGGGCAACCATGATTGCGACGGCGGCATCGAGGTGTTGGCGGCACGGTTGCGGCAGGCGAACTTCCCCGTGCTGTGCGCCAATATGACCTTCCCGCCCGAACACCCGCTGGCGGACGCATGGCAACCTTTTTACATCAAAAAGGTTGGCGGGCTGAAGGTGGCGTTTTTCAGTATGTTGATTGATGCCATGCAACTTTATCCCCCCGATTTTAACGCGGATGTGCGCGTGACCGACGCCATTGAAACGGCGAAAAAGCTGGTTCCCCGGTTGCGCGCGCAAGCGGATGTGGTCATTCATCTCTCCCATTTGGGACAATTGGGTGACGTTGCCGTCGCCGAAGCTGTTTCGGGCATTGATTTGGTCATCGGCGGGCATACCCATTTACCGCTGGATGAACCACTGGTCATCAACGACACGCCGATTGTGCGCGCCATTGCGGGCGGGCAGTTGATGGGGCGGGTGGAAATGGACATCTCGGCGGGCGAACCCGCTCGATTGACCGGCTACCGGCTCGTGCGGCTTGATGATGCGTTTGCCGATGACCCCGCCGTTGTGGCGGAGATTGACCGCTGGCGGGCGAAACTGCCGCCGGAACGGGTGCTCGGTCAGCTTGCCACGCCGATTGACACCCGCAGCCAAATCAAAGGGGGGGGCGAAAGCGCCGCCGGAAACTTTTTCACCGATGCGATGCGCACCTATTTTGGTGATGCGGTGGATTTGGCATTTGTCCATATGGGCACATTGCGTGGCGACCGCATTTACCCCGCCGGGGATTTCACCAACCATGATTTGAGCGAATATCATCCCTTCGATAATCACCCCATGCTGATGGAGATTTCCGCGCCGCAGTTGAAGCATATTCTGGAGTATGGGGCATCGGCGTTGCCGTACACCGTCGGTACGTTTTTGTCGCAGGCGGGCTTGCGCGTAACCATCGACCCCCGTCGTCCGCGCATGGAAATTGCCCCCCATCACCCGCACATTCTTTCGCCGGGTGAACGGATTGTCCGCGCGGAATTTCATGGCGAGCCGGTCGATTTCAGCAACGAGTCGCGCACGTTCCGCATCGTCACCGACGGGTATATGGGGCGCGGCGGCGCGGGCTATTTTGTGCTGAAAGAAGCGCGGAATATCCGTCGGGCGGCGGTGAGCGGTTCGGCGGTGCTGAAATGGTATCTGGAGAAGTTCAGTCCCGTCAACCCCGCCCCGGATGGACGAATTACAATTTTGGCGTGATGCAACTTTTGCGGCGGTTTTGCGTAATTTATATAGTTGAGACGTATTGCGTTGCCGTAAAACGCAAATGACACAATACGCAATCAAACCCGCAACACGGAATATAACCATGTCATATTCAGAAAAAAAACCTTCACTTTTTTGGCCTGTTATTTTAATTGTGGTCGGAACAATTTTGCTGCTGTCGAATTTCGGGATTTTGCCGCCGGGTTCCATCAATCTGTTGTGGCGATTTTGGCCCCTGTTGCTGGTGGTGGCGGGATTGGACATCCTGCTGGGGCGACGCTCGGCGTTTGGGGCGGTCATCACCACCATTGTGACGCTGGCATTAATCGCCGGGGTGGTCTATGCGGTGTTCTCCTGGACAAGTTCTCCCGAAGCGCTGAAAAACATTGTGAGCCGGCAGATTCAACGCCAAACCGTGCAAGTGCCGCTGGCGGGCGTGACTTCGGCGGATATATTCATTGACCTGCCCGCCGGACCCGCCCGAATCTCCCCCCTTTCCGATTCCGCCTCGCTCATTGAAGGGGACATTCGCTATTTCGGCAACCTGTATTTCGACACCGAGGTGACGGGCGAACACGCTTCGGTGAGTTTGGACAGCCGCACCGACCAGTTTTTGTTCTCCGTGGGCGATATTCCCACCGGCGATATGCAGAATTGGGAGCTGAAACTGCACCCGCGCGTCGCGCTCGATTTGACCCTCGATGCGGGGTCGGGAGTGGCGGATGTGGATTTGAGCGGGTTGGATATCCGCATGCTG
>JAJRSQ010000448.1 GCA_024278725.1 Chloroflexota bacterium | reverse complement strand
CGAGCCGCTCTTACGCATTTTCTTCCGGTTTTAACGAAAATCGGTGGCGTTGTAGGGGCACGCTGCAGCGTGCCCCTACATTTCCTGCGCAAAGTATTGTTTGTCAAGCGACTTTGCAACAGCCCTGTTTCCCTTGATGCTTCGAGAAAAATCTGACAATACGATGCAATTGATGTACGATACCGCTTGGCGGGACTGCATAAAATTATACGTGGAGATGAACGGATGGCAACCCAATCAACCAATCTTTTGGCAGGCGACATCGGTGGCACAAAAACAACTCTGGCGATATTTTCATCTTCTCACGGGTATCACACCCCGGTGGTTGAAAAAACCTTCCCCAGTGCGCAATACGACAGTCTGGAAGAAATCATCCGCCGGTTTTGGAAAACCGTTGATGTTCCCGTTTCGCGGGCGTGCTTCGGTGTGGCGGGTCCGGTGGTGGCGGGCAAAGCGACCATCACCAACCTCTCGTGGCAAATGTCGGCGGCGGCGCTGGCGGCAGCGTGCGGGTTGGAACGAGTCTTTCTGCTCAACGATTTGGTGGCGATTGCCAACGCCATCCCCGTGCTGAACGCCGACGATACCCACACGTTGAACGCGGGGGAACGGGTTTCCGGTGGCGCAATCGCCGTGATTGCCCCCGGCACCGGGTTGGGGGAAGCCTATCTCACCTGGAATGGCACTGCCTACCATGCCTATGCCTCGGAAGGGGGGCACACCGATTTTGCGCCCACCAACGATGAAGAAATGGAATTGTTGCGCTATCTGCGCCGAAAATTTCGGCGGGTGAGTTACGAGCGGGTGTGCAGTGGCATCGGGTTGCCGAATATTTACGCCTTTCTGAAAGATACCGGCATCGCGCCCGAACCCGCATGGCTCGCGGAACGCATCGCCGCGACGGATGACCCCAATCCCATCATCGTTCAGACCGCGCTGGAACAGCCGGACGATTGTCCGCTGTGCGCCAAAACGCTCGCGCTTTTTGTGTCCATTTTGGGCGCGGAGGCGGGCAATCTGGCATTGAAGGTGCTGGCGGCGGGCGGTGTTTATCTGGGGGGGGGCTTTCCGCCGCGAATTTTGCCGCTATTGCAGACCGATGTGTTCCGGTCGGCGTTTTGCGACAAAGGACGATTCTCGAAAATGCTGAGCACCTTTCCCGTGCATGTCATTTTGAACCCGAAAGCGGCATTATATGGCGCGGCGCGCTACGGTTTTGAACACTGATTGTCTTCCCGCGAATCTTTAACGTAAACTTTACAGACTTTTGAGGGGGAAAAAGGTATCATACATACTGCAATAACTGTATTTTTTGGCACTCACTTGCAGGTATAATTATGGAAAAAGACCCTCAAAAATCGAAGCTGTCGCGCCGATTTTTAACGCATATTCGAATGACAATCGCGGCGTGGACAATCATTGTGGGTGCATCTTTCCTGTGGGATTTGTACAGTCACAAATATGTCATTATTACGGGTGAAAAGTTCAGAATTGCCGTTGGAATTGGGTATATCCTTTTGTGGATACTGGTTTCCGGCGGCATTTTGGCGTTGGGGCGGCAGTGGAAAAAAACCATCGACCAATTGCATGACACGATGGCATCATTACAGCAAACCGAGCGCCGCCAACGGGCGCTGCTGGATGCAATCCCCGATTTGCTCTTCGTCTTCAATCGGGAAGGGCGCTATTTGGATGTGGGGGGCACAGCCCATTCCCCGATTTATAAACAGCCGGAAGAAATGCTGGGCAAAACCCTGCTCGATGTTCTCCCCAAAGATTTGGCGCAGGAACGGCTGGCATTAATCCAAAAAGTCCTCGATACCGGCGAGCCGCAATCCTTTGAATATTGGATACCGCTGCAAGACGAAGAACGCTTCTTTGAGGGGCGAATTGTGCCCGGCAGCCCGGATGAAGTGCTGTTCATCACCCGCGACATCACCGAGAAAAAAGAAGCGGCGGACAAACTGCGGCGACTGAAAGAATTCAACGAGTCCATCGTGCAGCGGGTTTCGGAAGGGATTGTGGTGCAGGATTTGGATGGACGCTTCAGCTTTGTGAACCCCGCCGCCGCCGAGCTGCTGGGGTACACGGTGGAAGAGCTGACCGGACAATGCTGGACGACCATCGTTCCGCCCGACCAGCGACAACTGGTGAAACAGGCGGATGAACGCCGCAAAGCGGGCATCTCCGACCACTATGAGCTGGAACTGCTGCGCAAAGACGGCTCGCGGGTTATTGTGCTGACCAGCGGCAACCCGATGTTGGTGGATGGGGAATATGCCGGGACAATGGCGGTGTTCACTGATATTCGGGCGCAAAAAGAAGCGGAAGCCGCGCTGGAAAACGCCAACGACGAGCTGGAATATGCCGTGCTGCGCGCCAACGAACTCGCGGTGGCGGCGGAAAAAGCGAATCAGGCGAAGAGCGAATTTCTGGCAACCATGAGCCACGAAATTCGCACGCCGATGAACGGCATCATCGGCATGACGGAACTGGCGTTGAGCACCTCGCTGACGGCGGAACAGCGCGAATATCTGACGGCAGTGCAAACCTCGGCGGAAGCGCTGCTGGGCATCATCAACGATATTCTGGACTTCTCAAAAATCGAAGCGGGCAAACTGGAACTTGAGGAAATCGACTTCGATTTGCGTGACACGGTGGAAAAACTGGGCGATATTCTTTCCCCGCGCGCGCTGGAAAAAAATCTGGAACTGCTCATCTACGTGGAACCGACCGCCATCACAGCCGTGCGCGGCGACCCCCTCCGCCTGCGCCAAATCATGGTCAATTTGGTTGGCAACGCCATTAAATTCACCGATGAAGGCGAGGTGCGGGTTGAAGCGAAAATGCTCAACGCCACCGATGACACCATCGAAATGAAAATTTCGGTGATAGATACCGGCATCGGAATTCCGGAAGAAAAGCAAACCCTGATTTTTGAAACGTTTTCTCAAGCCGATAGCACAACCACGCGCAAGTATGGCGGTACGGGTTTGGGGCTGGCAATCTCAAGGCAGCTGGTGGAGATGATGGGGGGCAGTCTGTGGGTGGAAAGTGAATACGGGCGGGGCAGCGTCTTCAATTTCACCGTTCTGCTGACGCGCCAACCGACCGCCCTCGCCCCCGACGCCGGAGACGAGCGGTTGCGCGACATACGGGTGCTGGTGGTGGATGACAACGCCAGTAGCCGGCGCATACTGGCTTCCACTTTGGAGGCTTGGGGGTGTCCGGTAGAAGAAGCGGCGGATGGCACGCAGGCGCTGCGGCAATTGGAACACGCCCTCGATGCGGGAAACTTATTCGATGTGGTGTTGCTGGATGTGCAGATGCCGCAAATGAACGGCATTGAGGTATTGCAGACCATACGGCAGACAGACGGGCTGGGTTCGCTGCCGGTGGTGATGCTCCCGATGGTGAACACCCTGCGCGAGGTCATCAACCGCCGTGATTTGGCATGGGCGGATTATGTGACCAAGCCGGTGAAATACGCCGAACTCATGCGCGGGTTGCTGGTGGCAATCGGTGCAGAAGAGGCGAAAGAACCCACCGACGGCGCGGAAGACGCCGACCCCGACATCCACATCAGCAAAACGGATGTGGAGATTCTGCTGGTGGAAGACAACGAAATCAACCGGCGATTGGCGGTTGCGATGCTGGAGCGCGAAGGCTACCGGCTGCAAACGGCGGAAAACGGCAAAATCGCGCTGGCGATGCTGGAAGCGCATCCCTTCGACCTGATTTTGATGGACGTCCAAATGCCCGAAATGAACGGGCTGGAAGCCACTGCCGCCATTCGCGCCAATCCGGCGTGGGCAGACATCCCCATTATTGCCATGACCGCCCACGCGCTGGAAGGCGACCGGGAATATTTCATCTCCGCGGGGATGAATGATTATGTGACCAAGCCCATCCGCACCAAAGAAGTGACCGCCGCCATCGCGCGGCAACTGACGCGCATCGCCACCGACGATACCCCCGCCCCGCCGGACGCCCCCGAAGAAATCCCCATCCCCCCCGCGAACGATATTCTCGACCCGTCCGGTCCGTTGGAATGGTTTGGCGGCGATGTGAAAACGTTTGCGGAATTGCTGGCGTTCTTTTTGGTGGAAGCAGAGGGATATTTGGATGACCTGTCGGCAGCAATTGCCGGTGATGATGCCCACGCGGTAACCCAAATTGCGCATAAATTGAAAGGGGCGGCGGCGAATATGGGCGCTTCACAGGTTCAGTACGCCGCATTTGCACTGGAGAAAATGGGGAAAGCCGGGGAACTCGCTGACGCGCCCGCCGCCCTCGAAACGTTGAGAGATGAATTTTCCTCGCTGAAAAATTATTGCCAACCCTATATGTTGATGGTGAACACGGAATAGCCCGATTAACCGGATAACATCATCCCATAAATGGTTGTGCCGGTTTGTAAAAGCGCTGTCACGGCATTACAATAAGCAGGACGTTGCTCGTCATTCACCCACATACCAAAAATGAGAAGGAGCCGACGATGGACGCTTATATCGAGAAAATGGCAAAAGCCATCATCCACTATTCCACTGCCGTAAAACCGGGCGAGCGGGTGTTGTTGCGCAGCACCAGCCCGGCGGGAGAGCCGTTGGTGCAAGCGTTGTATCAGGAAGCGTTGCGCGCCGGTGCATATGCCTTTACCTATATTCACCTGCGCGATGAAAACAGTTTGGCGATGGAAGCCACGCAGAATATTGACCTGCTTTCCGCGCCCAACCCCATGCTGGAACTCATGTACCAAACCTGCGATGTTGTCATCCGCGTGGATGCAT
This sequence comes from Chloroflexota bacterium, assembly GCA_024278725.1. Taxonomy (GTDB): domain Bacteria; phylum Chloroflexota; class Anaerolineae; order 4572-78; family 4572-78; genus JANTHQ01. Next base: position 2,322 of record JAJRSQ010000448.1, on the reverse strand, counting down.
CGGAAAATCCCGGCGCACTTTCCGATTACCCTTCAGAATTACAGCGCGCGCGGGGCGCCGCCGGTGGCGCAATCTTGAAAATCCAAATGGAGCGCGAAGGGAACGGCAGCATGCGCCGGTGCAGCACCCTTTTCCCCACGCAGGGGTATGCCCAAGCGGCGGGGATGTCGTTGCAACAGTATGAAAGATTCGTGTATCACGGCTGTAAACTTCATTTGGATGACCCGATTGCGGGTTGGAAAGCCCTTTCCGCCGAACAGCAGCGGCTGGTGGACTGGCTTCAGGGGAAAAAACATCTGCGGGTGCAGGGAAAAAACATCGAAATGGAAATGTCCATCGAAGGGCGAACCTTCATCAATTCCGATGGCAGAGCCAACTTCCCCAGCGGCGAAATTTTCACCGGTCCGGTGGAAGAGAGCGTCAACGGCTGGGTGAACTTCACCTATCCCGCCTATTATGGCGGCAATCGGGTTGACGGGGTGTCGCTGACGTTTGAAAACGGCGTGGTCACCAAAGCCACCGCCGAGAAAAACGAAGCCTTTTTGCTCTCCGCCATTGATTCCGACCCCGGCGCGCGGCGGCTCGGCGAATTTGCCATCGGCACCAACCGCGACATCCAGCGTTTCACCGGCTCCATCCTGTTCGATGAAAAAATCGGGGGGACGGTACACATGGCGTTGGGGCAGGGGTATCCGCACACCGGCAGCGTCAACAAATCGGCAATCCATTGGGATATGATTTGCGACATGCGCGACGGCGGCGAAATTTGGGTGGATGGCGACCTCTTTTACAAAAACGGCGACTTTACCATATGATGCATTTTGCCCTCAAAAGCATACCCTCAAAACCGCACACGATAGATGTGCGGTTTTTTTATGCAGATTTCCCCTTGTTTTTCGGGTTGGAAGTATGATACTATATCTTGTAGCAGCAGAAATTATCCGGAGAAAATCCATTTCCACCATTTACCGGAAATGGGTATAATTTCCACTATCCAATGGTAAACGGATGACAATCTGATACACATCCGGGCTATCTGTCGTGGTCCGGTTTTAATATCCACATATTCCGGTGATGCATCAACTTATGACAAAAAACAAAACCGAAATTCTATCATTCATACAACCCTATGTTCCGCAACATCTTTTTTCCGCCTCATCAACAGACTTGTCATTAGATGACGCAACCACCATCGCCATTCAATTGGCGGCACTGCGACGGGTGATTGCCACCTATCTGCCGCGCTATCTGGTGGCGCGACTCGTCGCCGACCCCACCCCGGGGCAGGTGACCGGTGGCTTCCGGCACGGCGCGGTGATGTTCGCCGATGTATCCGGTTTCACCGCCATGTCGGAAAAACTTTCCGCGCTGGGCAAAGAGGGCGCAGAGGAAATCACCGGCATTGTGAACGGTTATTTTGAAACGATGCTGCGCATCAGCGCGAAATATGGCGGCGATTTGCTGAAATTCGGCGGCGATGCCGTGTTGCTCTTTTTTGAAGGGCGGGACGGTGCGCTTCGCGCCACCACCACCGCCTGGGCGATGCAATTGGCGATGGAGCAATTCGCGCGGGTGAAAACCTCACTCGGCGAATTTCCCCTGCGCATGAGCATCGGCATCGGGAGCGGGCACATCTTTCTGGCGGATTTGGGCACGGTGGAAAATATGGAATACGCCGTGATGGGGCAGGCGCTCAGCAATATGGCGCGGGCGGAAAGCGTCGCCACCGCCGGGCAAATTGTGGTGGACGATGCGACGCGCATCGCCACCGCATCAACGGCGGATTACACTCCGGTTGACACCTTCTGGCGGCTGGAAACGCTGCATGAAATGGTGGAGCCGGAAACGTATTCCAGCAAAATTTATCCCCGTATGCCGAATCTGGTGGACGCATCCACGGAAACATTGCTGGCATTCGCCTACCGGCAGGCGCAAGTCATCAACGCGCTGAAACCGTTCATCCCCCAGCAATTGCTGCCCCAACTGATTCTCGACCCGCAAAACCCGCTGGTTCCGGGCTCACATCGTCCCGTCACCGTGATGTTCGCCAACTTTTACGGCATTGATGAAATCATCGAAGCGCTGGGCAATGCCCATGAGGAGACCATCACCCGGATATTGAACAACCATTTTGTCACCATGAGCCGCATCATCAACCGGTTTGGCGGCGTGGTGAACAAAGTGGATGCCTATGCCATCGGACACCGCATTATGGTGCTGTTTGGCGCGTTGCAGGCGCATGAAGATGACCCCCAGCGGGCGGTGCGGACGGCGGTGGCGATGAACGCCGCGCTGGCGGAGGTGAACCGGTATACTGCCGCT
>JAJRSQ010000037.1 GCA_024278725.1 Chloroflexota bacterium | reverse complement strand
GGTGGTCGCGTCCGGTTTTCCGGTGATTGTCGTCGCGCCGTCGGGGATGGTGCTGCCGGAATTGCAATTGTTCATCCGCACCGTCCACGAGCGGGGGGCGGAAATCATCGTCATCAGCGATGATGCGGACACGTTGGCGCTGGCGCGTGTTCCCCTGCGCCTGCCCGCTGACACCCCCGAATGGCTGTCGCCCATTGCTGCCATCATCCCCGGTCAATTATTTGCGATGCATCTGGCTCACAGCCGAGGATTATCGCCCGATACCCCTCGGGGTTTGAAAAAAATCACCGAAACGATGTGACCGATCCGTCGCCACATAACCCTTGCGATTGCTTCCCCTTGTTGGGCTATAGCGGTTGACCATTCTTCCGCCGGACTGTATAATTCCCCTATCGCTTTCGGCGATGTCCAAACAATTACTTTCAAATATCAATTGCAGAGTGGCTAATCTATGTGGCAAGAATACTATTCCCCAAACACAGTTCAAGAAGCATTAACATTACTGGAAAAATACCGAAGTGATGCCCGTATCATCGCCGGTGGCACTGATTTGATGATTGAGATGGAACGCGGTGTGCGCCAGCCGCGCGCCATCATCGACATCACCCGCATTCCCGGTTTGGATACGATTGTGCTGGATGATGACGACCGCATCCACATCAGCGCGGCGGTCACCCACAATCAGGTGGTTGATGCCGCTTTGTGCCGCGAGCGGGCGTTCCCGCTGGTGAGCGCGTGCTGGCAGGTCGGTTCGCCGCAAATTCGCAACCGGGCAACCGTTGCCGGCAACATCGTCACCGCTTCTCCCGCGAATGACACCATTGCCCCGCTGCGGGCACTGAATGCCGAAGTGGTGCTCGCCAGTGTGGATGGCGAGCGGGTGGTTTCGCTGGCGGACTTTTTCCTCGGAGTGCGAAAGACCGCGCTCGCGCCCAATGAGATGGTGCTGGACATCCGTTTCCCCGCCCTGAAATCGAATCAGGTGGGGACATTTCAAAAGCTCGGCTTGCGCAAAGCGCAGGCAATTTCGGTCATCAGTGTTGCCGCCGTGCTCACTTTTGACGGCGACACCGTCACGGATGCCCGCATCACGCTCGGCAGTGTCGCGCCGACCATTGTCCGCGCCACGGATGCGGAGCGTTATTTGCGCGGCAAAAAACTGACCGGCGCAGTGTTGGAACGTGCGGGCGAACTGGCGAAAAATGCCGCGCATCCCATCAGCGATGTGCGCGGCAGTGCGGAATATCGGCGCTATGCGGTGGGGGTGTACACCCGTCGCGCCCTGCAATCGCTGCGTGACGGCACGGAAAAAGACTTCTTGCCCGACCTCCCCGTGATGCTGTGGGGCGAAACCAACGGGCATTTCCCGATGCGGGAATTGGATGATGAACCGCAACGTTCCCAAAGTGATGATGCCATCGTCACCATCATCAACGGCAAACCGACCGTGGTGCGGCACGCCATCGACAAATCGCTGTTGCGGATGTTGCGCGAAAATGCCCATCTGCCCGGCACAAAAGAAGGGTGCGCCGAAGGGGAGTGCGGGGCATGCACGGTTTATCTGGATGGGATTGCCGTCCTGAGCTGTCTGGTTCCCGCCGCACGAGCGCATCACAGCGAGATTATCACCATTGAAGGGCTGGAAGAACATCCCGTGCAAACGCAATTCGTCGCCGAAGGCGCGGCGCAGTGCGGCTATTGCACCCCCGGTTTTGTGATGAGCAGTGCCTCACTGCTGGCGGAAGTGCCGTCCCCCACCGGCGACGACATCAAACAGGCATTGACGGGGAATTTGTGCCGCTGTACCGGCTATTACAAAATCCTGTCCGCCATTGAAAAAGCGGCGGAAGCGTAGGGGTTGGGTTGTCGGTTGGCAGCTATCAGCTATCAGCTATCAGCTATCGGCGGTCAGCTTTTTGACCCGGAAATAAATTTCCGGGCTGACAGCCAAAGCCGACTTAAGTCGGCTTAAGTTCAAGGCAAAAACTGACAACCAAAAACTAAAAACCAATCACCAACAACTATTTTTGAACCGGAGCAACTTATGAGCAATCCCATCGTTGGACAATCGGTAAAACGACTGGACGCCTGGGGGAAAGTGACCGGCAAAACACTGTACCCCGGCGACCGCGACCACGAAAATCAGGCGTGGCTGAAAGTGCTGTTCGCCCGGCGACCGCACGCCCGCATTGTGCGCCTCGACACCGCCGCCGCCGAAGCGATGGACGGCGTCATCACCATTCTCACCGCCGCCGATGTGCCGGTCAACGAGTACGGTTTGCAGACCGCCGACCAGCCCGTGCTGTGCGGACCCGGCTCATCGAAGCCGGGCGCGGATGTGGTGCGTTTTGTGGGCGACCAGATTGCGGTGGTGGTTGCCGAAACGGAAGCGGACGCCGCCCGCGCCCGCGATGCCATCATCGTCGAATTTGAGGATTTGCCCATCGTCACCGACCCGGAAACGGCGATGGCGTCGGACGCGCCGCAACTCCATCCCCATTGCCCGGACAATGTGGTGCATATTGACCGCATCCGTTTCGGCGATGTGGCGTCGGCGTGGGACGATTGCGATGTCATCATCGAAGGGACGTACCACACCCCGCCGCAGGAGCACGCTTATTTACAGCCCGAAGCGGGCACGGCGACCATTGATGAAGAAGGGCGCATCACCGTGTTTTGCCCCGGACAATGGACGTGGGAGGAGCAGGAACAGATTGCGCACGCCCTCAACCTCCCCCCCGAAAAGGTGCGGGTGGTGTACGATGCTATCGGCGGCGCATTTGGCGGGCGGGAAGATATTTCCATCCAGATAATTTTAGCGTTGGCGGTGCAAAAATTGCAGAAAATGGGCATCAACCGTCCCGTGAAATTGATTTGGTCGCGCGAAGAATCCATCATCGGGCACTGCAAACGCCACCCGATGACCATTCGCGCCAAATGGGGCGCGAAAAAGGACGGCACGCTGGTGGCGGCAGAAACCACCATCATCGCCGATGCGGGCGCGTATATGTACACCAGCAACAAAGTTTTGGGGAACGCGGTCATCTCCTGCACCGGACCGTATCGCTGGCAGCACGCCCACGTGGACGCCTACGCGGTTTACACCAACAACCCGCCGCACGGCGCGTTTCGCGGTTTTGGCGCGCCACAGGGGCAATTCGCCGCCGAAAGCCAGATGAACAAACTCGCCGAAGCGCTGGAAATGGATCCGGTGGCGCTGCGGATGAAAAATCTGCTGGATGAAAATACCCCGCTCACGGTCGGCTCGCCGATTCCCGGCGGCATCAGCCTGAAAACCGTGCTGGAAAAGACCGCGCACGCCATCGGCTGGACGGAAACCGCCGACGGGCAGTGGGTTGCGCCGCAGGTCAGCGGGTTCGATGGGGTCGCGCGCGGGGTGGGCATTGCGCTCGGATTCAAGAATATCGGCTTCAGTTTCGGCTATCAGGAAAATAGCTGGGCGCGGGTGACGCTGGAAGGCGGGGGCGACATCGAGCGCGCCACGCTGTACATCGCCGGGGCGGATGTGGGGCAGGGGCATCACACCGCGATGGCGCAGATTGCCGCCGAAACGCTCGGCATTCCGTTGGAAAAAGTGACCCTGCGCGTCTCCGATACTGCCATCACCGGCAGTTCGGGCAGCGCGTCGGCGTCGCGACTCACCTTTATGGCGGGGAACGCCGTCAAAGGGGCGGCACAGCGCGCTCTGCAAAAATGGCAGGATGAAGAGCGTCCCGCCGATGTCGAATACACCTATCTCGCCCCGAAGACCACCCCCTTCGACCCGGAGACCGGGCAGTGCCAGCCCAACTTCGCCTACGGGTATGTTGCGGAAGCGGTGGACGCCTCGGTGGACACCGAGACCGGCTTCGTGACCGTGCATCGGGTTGTCTGCGCCGATGATGTCGGCAAAGCCATCAACCCGCAAAACGTGGTCGGGCAAATTGAAGGGGCAATTGTGCAGGCGCACGGCTACACCGTGCTGGAAGATTTTCGAGTGGAAAACGGGCAGGTGCTCACCCCCTTCTTCAGCAATTATCTGATTCCGGGCGTGTACGATATTCCCGAACGGGTCGATTCCATCATCGTGGAAGACCCGCACCCGAAAGGTCCCTTCGGCGCGCGGGGGATGGCGGAAATGCCGTACATCATCTACGCTCCCGCCGTGACCGCCGCCGTGCACAACGCCACCGGCGTATGGTTTGATGAATTCCCGCTCGTGCCGGAACGGGTTCTGCGCGGGCTGGGGAAACTCTGAGCCGTGAAACGGAAATTGGTTGTTGGTGATTCGTACCTTCGTATTTCGTGAAAATGCTGACCTAAAATATGCAACACGCAATCAGCAATACGTTTGAACTACTTTTGACAGAGTCGCCCGTTGTCGCTATAATGCGCCCGTGAAATTTGAAGAAGCCCTGGTGGCGGAATTGGCATACGCAGCAGGTTGAGGGCCTGTGCCCGAATGGGCGTGAGAGTTCGAGTCTCTCCCAGGGCATATTTAAAACTCGAACTATTGAATCAACATAACAGCGTGAATCATACCCCCACGCACCCTCAACACTCGACCGAAGTTTCCTCTCCAGAAGCTCGGTCGTTTCTTTTTTGCCGAAATCACGCATCACCTGCTCAATCGCCTGCGCATCATCCGACGCGATTACCACCTCGATTTCCATCTTGATTTTGCTCATTTTTCGCTCCATTTTCAATTTCAAAGCCCATTTCAACCTGTCTCACCGTGATTTCACCACCCGCCGACACCACCAGCCCATCCTTCGGCAACACAGCAGCCAGTAACTCCGACTGCAACGCCGGCGACTCTTCCAGCCGCGCCAGCACATCCCCCACCGATTGCGCCACCTGCATCGCCAACCGCAATACATCCCCCAATGGTACTATTTCGTAATTTGTAACTCGAACTGTTTTCAACGCATCTACAACCTTTCCGAACACCTCCTTTTCCGGTAGATTATGCTCAGGACCATCACCCACGGCGCGGTAATAGTAATACCGACCGCCCATCCCCCGCACCGCATTCCCCGACATTCGCACCCCATATACCGCCGACCACAGATAACCGCTGAACACATACCGATGACGCTCCCCCAACACCCCTTCCGCCGGACGCCGTTCCGCCAAAATCTCCTGTACCCGATTCCACGTTGCTTCATCCGTCAGCGGTTCATGCACGCCGTCCCACACCTCGTCATTCCACATAAATTTGCCCAAATAAAACGGGTTACGAAACAGCTTGCTCCATTGCCCCTTTTGAATCTTTCGTCCGGTTTTTGTTTGCAACCCCCGCCGGAATGATTCCGCCGTCCATTCAGACAACGTGTAATCTCCGGTAGCGAACGATTCAAACGCCCCGGTCATCAGCGGACCGCGTTCCGGGTCAACATACGTCATCTTGTTTTTCTTGTAATACCCCATCGGCGGACGCAACGGGAAAATCCCGTTTGCCGCTAAATTGCGCATTCCCTTTTGTGTCTCCGCCGCCAGATTCAGCAAATAAAACTCGTTCAGCGTCTCCAGCACACCTTCCAACAACCGGTCGGTGGGGCTGTCACCCAGCGGCTCACTCACCGAAATAACCTGCTTCCCCTTGCGGCGTAACATCGCCTTATACGTAATGCTGTCCTCGCGGTTCCGGCTGAACCTATCCAACTTATGCACCACAATCGCGTCCGCCTGCCCCGCCAGTACCGCCTTCACCATCTGCTGGAAGGCGTCACGCTTCGCCGTCTTCGCCGAAAAACCGTGGTCAACATACTCGCGCACCACCGTGTGCCCGTGCTGTTCCGCCCATTGCCGGCACACCCGCAATTGCGCCTCTATACTGTTTTCACTTTGCTTATCGCTCGAAATCCGAGCGTAGATGACTATTTTCATCGTTTTATTAAATATACTTGCCACACTGTGATACATTTGTTATGATTTTTATGCGCTTGGGAAGATCGCATACTCACTTTGACCGTAACACCTTCCCTCCGGGCGCGCATTCAGCGCAGTGCCGGAGGCTTCTTTGTTCAAAACCGAGTAACCACCCCATAACCACCCCAAGGGCGGGGCTTAACACCCCGCCCATCCACGCCTACCCCGCCAACCAATCCAGCAACCGCGCCCGATAATCAATCGCCTTGTGCAACGTGTACTGCCCATCGCGGCTGAAATGCACAATATAACCGTCGCCCATATCAAGCCC
>JAJRSQ010000447.1 GCA_024278725.1 Chloroflexota bacterium | reverse complement strand
CCCCCTCCCCCACGCGCTGAGCGGTGTAAAATATCGCGCCGGGGGAATCGAGTTTGATGAGCGCCATCGCCACCAGAAAGAGGGGCAACGTGAGCACCAGCAGCACACTCGCCGCCGCAATGTCGAACCCCCGCTTGATGAGCCGGTCGAAGGCGCTGATGGCGGGTTCGCGCAGCCCGATGAGCGGCAACCCGGCGAAATCCTCCACCGTGGCGCGGACGAAAGCCAAATCCACCACGTCGGGCACAAGCCGCAAGTTCACCGAAAGGGGTTGCAATTGCAGCACCAATTTTCGCAACATAGATTGCTCTCCCGGCGGCAAGGCGAAAATCACCTCGTCGATGGCGTGGTTTTTTACCAGCGCGGGCAGCTCGTTGAGCCGCCCCAGCGCGTTCGGCGCATCGCCCGCGAAGCCAACCAGCCGCAAGCCCGACCACGCAAAAGAGTCAATCGCCGTCGCCACATCGTCCGCCAATTCGCCATGCCCGGCAATCAGCACCCGATGTTGCGGCTGGATATTTTTCGCTGTGTTTTTGCGGAGAAATTGAAAGGTGAGTTTGCGCCAGCCCACCAGAAAAAGCAGGTCAAGCAGGTAGAAATAAAGGAAGAGAAATCGGGATAGTTCGGGGAAAGCGAAGTACGACACCCCGGCAAACATCAGCACCGCGCCGGTGATTGCCACCACCATCGGCTGGGTGCGCTGATACTGCCACACCACAAAGCGGCTGTGGTAAATCGACAGCGCGGAGAAAGTCATCAGCCAAATGATCGCCACCACCGGCAGCAGCACCGGCGAAAAATAGAGGGGTTTATCCAGATGAACGAGCGTCAGCCCATCATCCAGATAGACCCCCGCCGGAAAATAACCACGAAGCCAGCGCGCCAGCACCAACGCCGCCAGCGTTAACGTAATATCAAGAATGATGGTTATGCTCAACCAGCGTGTTTTGAGATTGTTCGACATTTGCCCTGCCCAAAAATCAGACCTGCGTCAATTATACCCCAGCCAATTTCATTCACCAACCGGATGAGGCTCATTCACACGGGTCTGACGGGGGACATTCCCAATCCACAATCCAAAAATCCCGGCGGGTATTGTTTTCGATGGTGTTGTCCGCGAAACGCACAATATTTTCGGGGGGCAAATCCACCGTGCCAAAGTTCCACAAATAGAGTCCGAAATAATTGCCGGTGATGGTGTTGCTTGCCACCACATACCCGTATGGCGATTGATTGTCCTCATTGCTGATTTGCAGTCCGGGACCTTCATTGCCGGTGATGATATTGTTTTTCAGGATGATGCTGTGCCCGCCATCCACCCAAATGCCGCCATCCCAATAATCGCCGGCGTCCAATTGGTTGGCTTCGATTTTATTGGCTTCCACCAACACCCCTTCGCTATCCTCCACCAAAATGCCGCCACCGATATTGTGGTGAGTATAGTTGCCGCGAATGGTTGAATCTTTCAGCCCATACGAGTCAATCCCCATGCCCAAAGTTCCCTGCGCCACCCGCTCGGCGGCGGGACCATTGGCGGCGGCTTCGTTGGCTTCAATCAGCGCATTTTGCGTCCCTTCCACCCGCACCCCGAACCCTTCGCCGTCAATGTCGGGGTCGGTGGAGGCGCGCCCGTTTTCGATGAAACGATTGCCGCGCAGGGTGATGTCCGAGCCGGTCAGCACGTACACCCCTTCATCGGTATAATTCCGAAACTCGATATTTTCCACGGTGATGTTGGTGCTTTCAACCAGCGCCAGCCCCATCGTGCGCCGCAATTCGCCATCAAAAACGGGGAGATTCCCCTGCGCATCGGGCACACCCTGAATGACGATGGGCGAATCGCCGCCGAACAGCCCCATCACCACCGATTCACGATACGTTCCGGCGGCAATGCGCACGGTTTGCCCCGGCGAAACATTGCACAACGCCTGCGCCACCGTGGGGAACGGTGCGTCCGCCGTGCCGGTCGGCTCGCCGGTATTCGCCCCCGCCGAAACATACACCACCGGCGCGGAGACAGTTTGCGCCGATTCTCCCAAACATTCCACCCCGTTTTTGAAGGGAATCCCCACCAAACCGCCCGCGCCGCTGCAACCGGCAAGCAGCATCATCACAGCGCCCAACACCCGGATTATTGGATAGCGTTTCATCGTTCCCCCGATTTGATTTTCAACCCAACACAATGGCTTCCTGCTCTAATTTGATGTCCCGCCGCAGAAGATGGTCAATCAGCGGGCGCATATCCGCCAAATTGGGATTTTGGCGCGAGCGGGTCAGATTGCGGCGGTCGGTTTCGGTGAGCGGCTGCCCCCAGCGCGCAAACGCATCCAGCGTGGCGATGTCCATCCGCCACGGGGAAAAACGGGGGGAAATTTCGCGCCGCAATTGCGAAAGAATATTCAATCCGCCGTAATCAATATCCGCCCACACCTGCAACGGCACATCGGCGGGCAGGGTTTGCGCCAATTGCGCCAGCAGGTGGCGCATCGCGGGGGATGGATTTCCCCACAGGCAGAGCGCGGCGAAATCATCATCGCCGTGGCGAATTAATTCATAAAATGAGGTCAGATTTTCCACACACACCACCCGCCGCGCCGAAAGGGTGACGCGCGGGGTTTCCGCCGCCAACGCCGCCGGTATCCCCACCGACGGCGAAAAGCCATCCAGCGCCAAAAGTTGCCCGTCAGTGGTGGCAATTTGCCATGCCCCAAACAGGTGCAGATGACCGGGGTTTGGAACCAGCCCCAATTCGTGCAAAACTTCCGGCAATTCCAGATGCCGCCACGCGGGGTGATGTCGGCGTGCCAGCCGAGCGATGGCGTCCTTCAGGGTCTCGAAGCGTTTGCTGTCGTTGAACAGGCGCACACTGAAAACGCGGTACGGGGTTTCATGGGGGATGCTGTCGTCGGGCAGGGCAATCAGCGCAGTGAGCAAATCCTGATTCCAGTCGGGGTCGGTCAGGCGGAATGGGGAAGGCGATTTGCGGGTTTTCAGTTGGGTCAGGATGTGTTCCACGGCTCGCCGCCGCCAGCCGCTCAATTGAAAGCGATTGCCCAGCAGCAGGTCGCGCAATGCCTGTCGTTGTGCCGCCACCGGCTGGCGCTGCACCAGCGCATACAAATTTGCCACCGCATCGGGGTTCAGCGCCACCCGCGCCAGCAGATGGTTTTTCTG
>JAJRSQ010000446.1 GCA_024278725.1 Chloroflexota bacterium | reverse complement strand
GGGGTTGAGTGCTGTCTCGACCACAATATATGGGTATCGAAATCTAACCCTTCTCCCTTGCAGGGAGGGAAAAATACCCTCCCCTTTTGAGGGGGATGGTCAGGGAGGGGGCAAACTTGTTGCCCAAAAATCAAACCGCGTTGAAACACCATTGACAAACCTTCTGCAATGTGGGATAATATAGAATGTATGTTCTCATTATTCCCCGGCACACAATCGTCTATCAAAATTTATTTGAATGGAGAGTATGATGGCTCCAAAAAAACAACCTGTATCATACGCCGAAACCGACATCCAAAGTCTGGATTATCCTGAAAATATCCAGCGCCGCCCCGGCATGTATGTCGGCGGCACGGGGATTGAAGCCCTGCACCATCTGGCATTCGAGGTGATTGACAACGCCGTGGATGAAGCGATGGCGGGCGCATGCACCCAAATTGAAGTCACCATCAACCCCGACGGCAGCCTGACCGTCGCCGATAACGGGCGCGGTATCCCCGCCGGGATACACCCGGAAAAGAGAAAATCGACCCTGGAGCTGGTGTTCACCGAACTGCACACCGGCGGCAAATTCGGCAGTGGCGGCTATTCCACCTCCGGCGGATTGCACGGCGTGGGCATCAAAGCCACCAACGCGCTGTCAAAGTGGCTGGAGGTGACGGTTCACCGCGACGGGGTGGTTTATTCCCAGCGCCACGAACTCGGCTTGCCCGTCACCCCCGTTGAAGTTTACACCGAAAGCGGCAAAAAAATCACCGAGGTGGGCAAACGCGGTTACGCCGGACTCATCAAAAAAAATGCGGCGAAAAAACAGGAAACCGGCTCGGTCATTTCATTCATGCCCAACGGCACATTTCTGGATATGGTGGATTTTGAATTCGACACGCTGGCGCTCCGCTTGCAGGAAATCGCCTTCCAAATCCCGGCACTGACCGTCACATTTGAAGACCGCCGCAAGCCGAACAAAAAAGGGGAATTCCCCACCCGCCGTTTCCACTATAAAGGCGGATTGGTGGAATGGGTGGAATATCTCAACGAAGGGAAGAAACCGCTCCACAAAAAACCGATTCACGTCTCCGAAAAAGTGCAGGTGGACGCGGGCAAAGCGGGCGCGGTGACAGTGGAACTCGAATTGGCGTTGCAATACCACACCGACACCAACGACCCCGACGGGCTGATAATCTCCACGGTCAACACCATCCCCACCCCCGATGGCGGCAAGCACGTTTCCGGCTTCCGCGCGGGGCTGACCAAAGCCATCAACACTTTCGCCGATGAAAAACGGATGACCAAAGGGGGTTCGGTGAGCGGACGCGATGTGCTGTACGGGCTGACCGCCGTGCTGAAAGTGCTGATGCCCGACCCGCAATTCACGTCACAGACCAAAACCCAACTCGCGTCCGATTACATGCAGGGGGTGGCAAATTCCATCACCTACAACGCCCTGCTGGAAGCCTTCCGCAAAAATACCGCGCTGGGGCGCTCGGTGGTGAAGCAGGGGCAGGCGGCGGCACAGGCGCGCCAAGCCGAATCGAAAGTGCGCGCCAGCATCATGCGCAAAAGTATGCTGGAAGTGAGCGACCTGCCCGGCAAACTCGCCGACTGCGATTCGCGGACGCACCCGCTGCTCACCGCGCTGTATATTGTGGAAGGGGACAGCGCGGGCGGCTCATGTAAACTCGCCCGCGACCGCCGCTATCAGGCAATTTTACCCACCCGGGGAAAAATTCTGAACGTGTGGCGCTCCAATTTGAACAAAGCGATGGGCAACACCGAAATCTCATCCATCATCAGCGCTATCGGCGGGGGAGTTGGCACCGACTTCGATTTGGACGATATGCGCTATGGCATGGTGGTGGTGATGGTGGATGCCGACGTGGACGGCGGGCACATCGGCGCGCTGCTGCTCACCCTCGGTTTCAAATTTATGCGGAAAATGGTCGCCGCCGGACGATTGTTCTGGGCGGTTGCGCCCCTGTTCCAAATTACCAACGGCAAAAAACGATTTTACGCCTACAGCGATTTGGAACGCGATAGACTGGTGAAAAAGCTGTCGGGGAAAGTGGAAGTTCAGCGTTACAAAGGGCTGGGTGAAATGAACCCCGACCAGTTGCGTGAGACGGTTTTCGCCGTGGACGCGGAACGGTTGCAGGAAGCCAAAACCGCCATCGCCGAATTTGAAAGCGCGCGGGACGCATACAGCCGCAACAAAGCGAATGGCAACGGCAACGGCGACGATAAACCCGTTTTCCACCCCATCTCCCTCAACCGGCATTTGGTGCAAGTCACCATCGAAGATTTTCACGCCGCGCAACAGGCGCTGGAACTGCTGATGGGGTCATCCGTGCCGCCGCGAAAATCGTGGCTCATCGAGCAAATGGGGGAGATGGAAGATTAGTGGATTGGAGATTGATTTCCGGTTGCCAATCACCACCAATGCAGGAGAATCAAACATGACACCTGAACAAATTTCAATGGATATTCTTTCCGGGCAATCGACGGTACAGTTTGCCCGGATGCTCAAATCGGCGTACCTGAATTACGCTGTGGAAACCATCAAAGACCGCGCCCTGCCCGATGTGCGCGACGGGCTGAAACCCGTTCACCGGCGCATTCTGTACACCATGCACCAAATGGGACTCCGCGCCACGGCGAAATACCGCAAATCGGCGCGGGTGGTCGGCGATACGATGGGGAAATTCCACCCGCACGGCGATGCCGCCATCTACGATGCGATGGTGCGCATGGCGCAGGATTTTTCGATGCGCGTGCCGCTGGTGGACGGACAGGGGAACTTCGGCTCAATTGACGGCGACAGCGCCGCCGCGATGCGCTACACCGAAGCGCGGATGGCAGCGCCGGCGGAAGAATTGCTGGCAGACATCGACGCCGACACCATCGAATGGCAGGACAATTTCGACAATACGCTGAAAGAGCCGAAATATCTGCCCGCCAAATTCCCCAATCTGCTGGTGAACGGCAGCGAAGGGATTGCCGTCGGCATGGCGTGTAAAATTCCCCCGCACAATCTGGGCGAGGTGTGCGACGCGCTGATATTCATGGCGGAAAATTGGCGCGCCCGCAAGAAAATCACCGTTGACCATTTGCTGAAATACATCCCCGGTCCCGATTTTCCCACCGGCGGCATCATCTATCGCAAACGCCCCGAAAACGGCGAAATGGTGGATACCATCACGCAGGCATACAACACCGGGCAGGGAAAAATCACCATGCAGGGGGTTGTTTCCGGCGAGGACAGCAGCGGCAACCCGGTGAGCAATCTGGACGATGCGCGGAAGCTCATCATCACCGAAATTCCATACGGGTTGAACAAATCAACCCTGCTCACCCAAATTGCCGACGGGGTGCGCAACGATAAACTCAAAGGCATCAGCGACCTGCGCGACGAATCGGACTACGAGGGCATGCGCATCGTCGTCACCATCACCCGCGGTTATCGCGCCCCCAACGTGCTGGCGCAACTGCTCAGCAAAACCAGCCTCAAAACCACATACGGTATCATCAATCTGGCGCTGGTGGAGGGTGAACCGGAGTACCTTTCGCTCCCCCGCGTGCTGACCCTGTTTGTGGAACACCGGCTCGATGTCATCATCAAACGCACCAAACACGAATTGAAGAAGCGCGAAGCTCGTCTGCACATTGTGCAGGGGCTGCTCACGGCGCTGGATCACATCGACGCGGTGATTGAAACTATCCGCAAATCCCGCACCACCGACACCGCCCGCACCAATTTGATGAAACGATTCAAGTTGAGCGTGGAACAAGCCACCGCCATTTTAGATATGCAACTGCGGCGATTGGCGGCACTGGAGCGGAAGAAGCTCGACGACGAGCGCAAAGAATTGGCGAAACGAATCAAATATCTCCAATCGCTGCTGGCATCGGAGGCGAAGCGGCTGGCGGTGGTGGTGGAAGAGACGCGCGACATCAAAGACGCCTACGCCACACCCCGCAAAACGGTCATTCTGGAAGAAGCGGGCAAAG
>JAJRSQ010000445.1 GCA_024278725.1 Chloroflexota bacterium | reverse complement strand
GGTTTTCAGTGGTCAGTGGTCAGCCGTCAGCCGTCAGCGGTCAGCGGTCAGCGGTCAGCGGTCAGCGGTCAGTTTTTTGCTGAAAGCTGATAACTGATAGCTGATAGCTGATAACTGAAAGCTGATAACTACCCGCTAGCTTCCGTAAATCTCCGTATATTTATCGGTGATGTATTTGATGTACGGTTGGGCATCAATGCCGCCGCCGGTGACCCGTTCGACCAATTCGGCGGGGGTGTATTTTCGCCCGTGGCGATGGATATTTTCGCGCAGCCAGCCCAGCACCGTGCCGAATTCCCCGCGCGCAATTTCCGCCGGAATGGCGGGATTTTCCGCCACCATCTTGTTGAAAAACTGCATCGAAAGGATGTTGCCCAGCGAATAGGTGGGGAAATAGCCAATCAACCCGCTCGACCAGTGGATGTCCTGCATCACCCCGTTGGTATCGGAATCGGGGGTGACGCCGAGGTAGGCGCGGTATTTTTCGTTCCACGCTTCCGGCAAATCGGCAACCTTCAATTCCCCCGTGACCAGCGCCTGCTCAAGTTCAAATCGAACAAAAATATGCAGATTATAGGTGACTTCATCGGCTTCCACGCGGATGAGCGAGGGCGTCACTTTGTTGATGGCGCGGTAAAAGGTCTCCAGCGACACATCCCCCAGTTGGGCGGAGAAACTTTTTTGCAGGGTAGGGTAGTAGTGTTGCCAAAAGCCCATGCTTCTGCCTACCACATTTTCCCACATGCGCGATTGACTTTCGTGTATCCCCAGCGATGCGCCATCCCGCAACGGTGTGCGCGCCAGCGACGGCGCGATACCCTGCTCGTACATCCCGTGTCCCGCTTCATGCATGGTGCTGAACAATGCCGACGGCAAATAGTTCTCCAGAATGCGGGTGGTGATGCGCACATCCCCCACGCCGAAACTGGTGGTGAAGGGGTGCGCCGATTTATCCTGCCGCCCGCGGGTGAAATCGTACCCGAAATCTTTCACCACCGCCACGCCGAAATCCCACTGTGTTTTGGGGTCGAAACGCCGGTGCAGGAATGAGGCATCAATCGGCGGTTGGGCGTTGATGGCGGCAACCAGCGGCACGGTGGCATCTTTCACTTGCCGGAAGATGGGATTAATCTGCGATATTTTCATATCCGGCTCGTAATCATCCAGCAGGGCATTGTAGATATGTTCCTCATAGCCCAGCACTTCCGCTTTTTGGATGGTCAGGTCAACAATTTTTTCCAGATGCGGTTGAAAAGCGGCGAAGTCGTTGGCGGCGCGGGCTTTCTTCCAGCTTTCCACGCCGTGGCTGGTGGCGCGAGAGAGCGCCACGACCAAATCGGTGGGGAGTTTGCGCGCTTTGTCGTAATCGCGGCGGGCGACGCGCAACAGCGCCGCATCATCCGCGTCATCGTCGAGCTGTTCGGCGAGGGGTTGCACCGCCTCCAGCAATTCACCGATTTCATCGGCGGTGAATTTTTCGTGCGCAATTTTGTAGATGGTGGCAAGCTGTTCGGCGCGTTCCGCCGCGCCACCATCGGGCATATAGGTTTCCTGGTCCCAGCCCAGCAGTGCGCCGGTGGCGTGCAGGTCGGCAATCTCGGCGAGACGGGCTTTCAGCGTGGCGAGTTTCTGTTCCATAAATTTTGTCCTTTTCATTCGTGAAACGTGATGCGTGTTGCGTGAGAGCCGAATAACTCAATCGTCATTCAACTGCAAAACGGACATAAACGCTTCCTGCGGGATTTCCACATTTCCCACCATCTTCATCCGTTTTTTACCTTTTTTCTGTTTTTCCAGCAATTTCCGTTTGCGGCTGACATCCCCGCCGTAGCATTTTGCCAGCACGTCTTTGCGCAGGGCTTTGACGTTGGCGCGGGAAATAACTTTTGTGCCCACGGCGGCTTGAATCGGCACTTCGTACATTTGGCGCGGGATGAGCTTCTTCAGTTTGCTGACCAGCTTTTGCCCGCGGTGATACGCTTGGTCGCGGTGAACGATGATGCTGAGCGCGTCCACCACATCTTTGTTCACCAGCACATCCACTTTGACCAAATCGCTGTCGCGGTATTCGTGGAAGGTGTAATCGAGCGAGGCGTACCCCCGGCTCACACTTTTGAGCTGGTCGTAATAATCGATCACCATTTCCGCCAGCGGGAGGTGGTATTCCAGCAGGACGCGGGTGGCGTCCAGATATTCCATGTGCAGATATTCGCCGCGCCGTTTGGTGGTGATTTCCATGATGGGACCGATATATTCGGCGGGGGTGTAAATGCTGAGTTTCATCCACGGCTCGGCAATCGCTTCGATGACGCCGGGGTCGGGCAGGTCTGCCGGGCTGGAGATGACCAGCGTTTCCCCGTTGGTTTTTTTGACGCGATACTGCACGCTGGGCGCAGTCGCCAGAATGTCGAGGTCGTATTCCCGTTCCAGCCGTTCCTGAATGATGTTCATATGGAACAGCCCCAGAAATCCGCAACGGAAACCGAAGCCGAGCGCCTGACTCGTTTCGGGCTGATAAACCAGCGAGGCGTCGTTCAACTGCAATTTTTCCAGCGCGTCTTTCAGCAGGTCGTACCCCTCATTTTCGGTGGGATAAAATCCGGCGAAGACCATCGGTTTGACGGGTTTGTATCCCGCCAGCGGGTCGATGGCGGCGTCGGGCAGGGAAACAGTATCGCCGACGCGGACGCTGCGGATGGTTTTCAGCCCGGTGGCGATGTAGCCCACTTCGCCGGCGTGCAGGGCTTTGACCGGCGTCATGCCGGGGCGGAAAACGCCCAATTCCGGCGGCTCCACCGTTTCATCCGAGGCGGCGAAATAGACTTTGTCCCCCTTTTTGAAGACGCCATCCACCACCCGCACATAGGCAATCACCCCTTTGTATGAATCATAATGGCTGTCGAAGATGAGGGCGCGGGCGGGCGCATCGGGGTTGCCGGTGGGCGCGGGCACGCGGGCGATGATGGCTTCCAGCAGGTCGTCCACCCCTGCGCCGGTTTTGGCGGAAACGGGGATGACGTCGGCGGCGTCCAGCCCGACGAGGTCTTCGATTTCCTGCGCGATGTCATCGGGGCGGGCGGAGGGGAGGTCAATTTTATTGACGACCGGCACAATTTCCAAATCGTTGTCAATTGCCAGATAGAGGTTCGCCAGCGTTTGGGCTTCCACGCCCTGAGTGGCGTCCACCACCAGCACCGCCCCTTCGCACGCTGCCAGCGCGCGACTCACTTCATAGGTGAAGTCCACGTGTCCCGGCGTGTCAATCAGGTTTAATTCATATTCCTGACCGTCGCGGGCGGTGTAGTTCATGCGCACGGCGCTGGCTTTGATGGTCACGCCGCGTTCCCGTTCCAAATCCATGCTGTCGAGCACCTGCGCTTGCATTTCCCGCTCGCTGAGCGTGCCGGTGGCTTGCAAAAGGCGGTCAGCAAGGGTGGATTTGCCGTGGTCAATATGGGCGATGATTGAAAAATTTCGGATGTTGTTCATAGGTAGCTTTCAGCTATCGGCTATCAGTGGTCAGTTGTCAGCGGTCACACAAAAAGCTGAAAACCGACTGCTGACGACTGATAACTATTTTACGGACATTCTGTCGAACGCCCATTCATCGCTGGCGCCGACATTGTCCAGAATCATACGTTGGTTTGAGCCGTCGGCATTCATGACGAAAATTTGCCAGACGCCGTTACGGGTGGAGCGGAAGACAAGCTGACGGCTGTCGGGCGTCCATGCCGGAACGGAGTCGTTCCCTTCGGCGGTGGTGAGCCGTTTCAGCCCGCTGCCGTCGGGGTTGATGGTGTACACGTCCACGTTGCCGTCCACATTGCGGCTGAAGGCGATTTTCCTGCCGTTCGGCGACCACACGGGCAGCCCGTCCGAGCCTTCGGTGGTCAGGCGGCGCGGTTCGGCATCGTCGGGATTTTCAATCCACAACCCGCATTCGGGGCGGCAGACTTTCACCACAATCTGACGACCATCCGGCGAAAAGGATGGATGTTCGCCCAGCGCTTCAAATGGCTGGGGCGCACCATCGGGGTTGATGAAATATACCCGCCGTTCCGGGCTGCCGCGCGCCGCATCAAAACCGATGATGGCGCCATCAGGCGACCATGTGACGGTGTGCGCCGTCCCTTCGGGGAGTAGTTGGGTGGGTGCGCTGCCGTCGGCGTTCATTTTCCAGATGCCGTCGGTGCCGCCGGCGGTGGTCGGTTGATGGTCGATGCCCTGTTCGCCAAAGAATGCCAGTTGGCTGCCGTCGGGCGACCACGTCGGGCTGGCGGCGAAATCGAGCAAAAATTGCTGGGCAGTGCCGTCCAAATTGGCGAGCCAGATTGAGTGTTTTGCGCCGTCCCATTTGGTGAATGCCAGTTTATACCGCGCGAGCGGCACGGGGGTGGGGGTGGGTGGCGTGTTGGGCGTGGGTGTTTCCGCCAATTCCACCACAAATGCGCCGTAGGTTTGCAACTCGCCGTTGGCGTACAGCTCCAGTTCCCATGTGCCCGGCGACAGCGGATTGCCGTCCGAGGTGTTCAAGTTATAATCGAATTGCCCGCTACGGTCGCCCGTCCAGGGTTCTTCCACATTCAGCACTTCCTGGCTGTTATGATACCAGATGCGCGTCCACGTGTCTTTGTTGGGGGTAAGCCCGGTATAATCGAAGATGGCATGCACTTCAATGACATCGGTGGGGAAGGTGGT
The DNA here is from genome assembly GCA_024278725.1 of Chloroflexota bacterium. GTDB lineage: Bacteria > Chloroflexota > Anaerolineae > 4572-78 > 4572-78 > JANTHQ01. The sequence goes on along the minus strand of JAJRSQ010000445.1, from coordinate 1,717 downwards.
GGTGCAGCCCAGCGTTTCACCATCGGCGGTGACGGGCTGGAAACAGATTGCCCCGAAGGATGCGGTTTCGGTGGGGGTGGGGGCAACGGTTGAGGCGGACGTTTGGGTCGGGGTTGTGCCGCCGCTTTTGATGGGGTCGGGGCTGATTGCCGTCGGGCTGGGGATGACCGCCAGTTGGGTGGGGGTAGCGTTCAAAGCCGCCGGACGGGTCGGGGTGCTGTCGCCGTTGCGGCGGAAAACGAAAATACTGCCCACCAGCACAATCAGGATGCACAAAAAAAGGGCAGCGCCCCCCAGCCCAAGCCACAACAACGGTGATTGTTTCTTCCGTGTGGGGTCTGGCAGGATGCTGGCAGGCGCGAACGGTTTGGTTTGGTTTGCTTGACCGGGTTCGTGGTTGGTCATGCCTTCCTCATTCCATGCAAAAATGCGCCGCAGTCTGCGGCGGATGAAAGCATAACATTAGGGCGAAAGTCTGTCAAAATTGCTACGGCGGGACACTATCCGCGAATGGTGTACCCCTGCCTGCCCACTGTAGCGATGTATTTGGGTTTCGACGGGTTGTCTTCCAGTTTTTCTCGCAGGTTGCGGATGTGCATCCGCACCAAGGCGGGGTCGCCCACGCCGGGAGGATAGTCCCAAACGTCCTCAAGTAATTTACCGGTGGGCAACAGTGAACCCGGATGCCGCATCATATATTCCAGCAAACTGAACTCGGTGGGCGTCAAAACAATTGTGCCGCGCGGGGTTGTCACTTCCCGATTCAACAGGTTTAATTTTACCTCACCCACTTCCAATTCGACTTCTGTGGTTGTGGGGCGGATGCGGCGCAATACCGCGCGGATGCGCAATTGCAGTTCGGTCAAATCAAACGGTTTGATGACGTAATCGTCCGCACCGGCATCGTACCCTTCCAACTTGTCGGAAAGTGTGTCTTGCGAGGTGGCAAAAATGACCGGAATGTGCGCCAGACTTGGGTCAGCGCGGAGGCGACGGCACGTTTCAAAGCCGTCCATACCGGGCATTTTCACATCCAGCACAATCAAATCGGGGGTGTTGCGGGCGGCTTTCAGCAGTGCATCCACCCCGTCAGAGGCAACCACAACCGTATGGTCAATCAGTCCCATCCGCAACATTTCTCTCATTTCAGGTTCATCGTCAACAACAAGTATCTTCGCCACGGAACACCTTTATCATTCTATACAGAGTTTTCTACCGGAATTATAACAGGCATTGGCGGGGTTGGCAATGTCTCTTGCCGGTCGTATAATAGCCGGGTTGACATCATCAATTTGGGAGAAAAAACGTGCAAAAAACAGTATTCATCATCGGATTGGGACGGAATATTCACGCCGAAACACCACTGCCCGCCATCGCCCGGACGATTGTGCAGGGCGCGCGCGCCGTGTTCAGCAAATTGCCCGCGCCGATGGCGCAACAGGTGACCCCCGTGTTCGATGCGGCGGACGGGTTGAGCGACGGTTTCCGCACGCTGGCGGAACAATTGCTGGCGGAGATGCCCTCGGTGCTGCTGGTTCCGGGCGACCCCCGGCTGGACGATGCCGCCGTGCCGGTGATTGAATCGCTGGCGGCGGAACGGGGTGTGACGGTGAAACTCATTTCCGCGCCCGACGAGCTTTCCCGCACGCTGAACGCGCTGCGGCTTTCGCCCGCCGCCGGGCTGCAAATTCTGGATGCAACCCTCGCGTGCAGTTTC
>JAJRSQ010000444.1 GCA_024278725.1 Chloroflexota bacterium | reverse complement strand
ATTCTCAATCCACGCATCGGCATCGGCATAGAACGCCCCCACGCTGAACAACATAGAACTATTGCCCCAAAAATAGCCGGTTGTCATATCCACCGATTGCCAACTGAACAGCCCGCCGCCAAAGTTCACCGCCTCATTATTAAGAAACTCTGTAAAAAAGAGTGTGACCGCGCCATCGGCGTACAGACCGCCGCCCCGGTCTCCGGCAGTGTTGGCATAAAATCTACCGAGTGTGCCGGACACCACATCGGCGGCATACAACCCGCCGCCGGAGCCGCCGGTCGCCCGGTTACCCGAAAATTCGGTGTCCGATAAAACCGCCTGCCCCTGCACCTGCACCGCGCCGCCGTTGGCATTTGCCTGATTGCCGAAAAAATTGGTCGTCGTCAGCCACAGCGAGCCGCTCACATTCAGCGCGCCGCCATCTGCGGCAGAGGCAACATTGTCGGTGAAAACCGCGCCGGTGAACCAGCCCGTATTCGCCACATCAATCGCCCCGCCCGCCGACGCGGTATTACCCTCGAAAGATGTGCCGCTGACAGTCAACATCCCATCCGCCCGCACCCCCCCGCCGATGCCGGTGGCGGTGTTGAACGAAATGCGCCCGCCCGACAGGCGCACATCCGCCCCGAAACTGTTGACGCCCCCCGCTTTCCCCGCCGCCGTGTTGCTCAAAACATCGGTGTCGGTCAGTGTCAGATTGCCGCGCACCTCCAGCGCGCCGCCATCCCCGCCGAGGGCACGGTTGGCGGTGAACGCCGCCCCGTCCGCCGCCAGCGTGCCCTCAACTTTCATCCCGCCGACTGCGTCATTTTGCGCCACATTCCCGGCAAACGTCCCGCCGACCATCTGCGCATCGCCGCCGACCCACACCGCGCCATAACGCTGTCCGGCGGTATTGCTGATGAAATCGCTGGCGGTCAAACTCGCGCTGCCATACACATACAGCGCCCCCACATTGTAATCGCGCGCCGAATTGCGCTCGAAGCGGGCATTGGTGGCGGAAACATCCTGCCACGCCAAAAGCCCGCCGGCAAACAATCTCGCCGCATTGCTGATGAAACGGGTTCCGCTGATGGTCAGTTCGCCATAGGCGTACAATCCGCCCCCCAATCCGGCTTGGTTGTTTTCAAATTTGCCGCCGGTGATGGCGGTCGCCGCGCCGGACGTGTTGACCGCGCCCCCCTGCCCCGCCGCCGTGTTGCTCAGAAAATCGGTGTTGGTCATATTCAGCGAAATTTGAATCTGCATCGCGCCGCCGTCGCCGTCGGTGTGGTTTTGGGCAAAAGTGGCATTGGTGATGCGGATGGTGTCCAGCGCATACCACAGCGCGCCGCCATCCCCGGTGGCGCGGTTGCCCACAAACCGAGTGCCGTCAATATCGAGCGTGCCATCCACATCGAGCGCGCCCGCCGTGCCGTTCAGCGCCGTATTGCCGGAAAACTCGCCGCCGGAAATTCGGGTGTTCCCGCGCACAAAAAGCGCGCCGATGCGTTTCTGAGCGGTGTTGCTGATGAAGCGGGTGTCGGTCAGCACCGCATTTATGAACACGAATACCCCGCCGACATCGTCGTTTCGGGCGGTATTTCGCTCGAACAAGCCGTTGGTGACGGCAATATCTTTCCACGCGAAAATCGCGCCGCTATACGTTTGGGCGCTGTTGCTGATGAAACGGGTTCCGCTGATGGTCAGGGTGCCGTTGGTGTACAATCCGCCCGCCCAACTGCCCGACACGTTATTTTCAATGCGTCCGCCGGTCAGCTGCACCGCCGCGCCCATAGTGTTCACCCCGCCGCCGAAACCCGCCGCCGAGTTGCTCAACACGTCGGTATCGGTCAGCGTCAAACTGCCCAGCACATTGATGGCGCCGCCGTCGTCGCCGGAAGTATTTTCCCGGAAGACCATATTTTCCAGCGTCACATCCCCGATGCTCAAAAGTGCGCCGCCATCATACACTGTATTCCCGTGGCGCACGGTCATGCCGGAAATGGCAACCTGCACATCGCCGGTGATGTTGAAAATTCGCCCGTTGCTGTTGCCGTCAAGGGTCAGTAAATTTGCTCCAAGCCCGTTGATGGTGAGCGGGTCGGCGGAGATGGTCAATTCACCGAGAGTCAGGGTGATGACGGCGGGGGTGGTCAGGCTGAAGGTGATGACATCCGCGCCGCTGCCCGCCGAGCATGCGTCCACGGCGGAATCGGTATTGGCGGCTTGGACGGCTTCCCGCAGCGAGCAGTCGCCATCGGTATTCAATTCGTCGGCGGTGGTGTTCACGGTGATGGGACCCGCCGCCGACACCCGCGCCATCCCCGCGCCGTAGCCCAGCAGTCCGAATATCAACCCTAATCCTGCCAGCACTGCGCCGGTCAATTTCCGAAGTTTTTTATTCCGTGCCATCATCATCCCTCGGGATTTTTTATGAAAGTGTACTTTTCGCTGAAAAAACGGGCGTGTAGGGGCGGCTCGCAAGCCACCCCTACGGAATATTTCACGAAACTATTTTACTACCAATGGTAAATAAATTCGATATTGCGGCACAACCACCGCGAATTGCGTCAGATGTTCGAGCGCAAAGGTTAGCCGGTGATTGACGGTATCCCGCATCACAATGGTGATGCCGTCACTGCGCCACACCGAGCCATCCCAGTACCGCACATCGAGCACCCCTTCATCACGGCTGCCCGCAATGGGCGAGCCGCTATAATCCATGGTCACGGTGATGGGCACGGTGAAGGTGTACGACGAGGTGTATTGCCCGTTCACATACGCTTCCAGCGCGAAGGAGAACCCGGCGAACGCCAGCCCCGCCGGCGGACTGCCGGTCATCACCGTTTCGGTGAAGACCAACGCCAGTGGTTCCGCGTCCGGTGCGGCGGGCGGCACAATCACAGTGGTGGTAATCGTCCCGCTGACCACCGAGGTGGTGGCGGTGAAGGTTTCGCCCGCCGAGCCGCCGCCCTGCCCGTCCACCACGGTGGCGACCACCGCGCCGGTATCGCTCAAACTGCCGTCCGAGACGGTATAGGTGAAGGTTTCCGTGCCCGTGAAGGCGGTGGTGGGCGTGTAGGCGGTCAGGTTGCCGAGCGCGTCAATTGTCACCGCGCCGCCCTGCGAAGGCTGTCCCACGCCGGTGACGCTCAACGGGTCGTTTTCGGTGTCGGTATCGTTTGCCAGCACGTTCAGCGCGCCGATGCCGCTGCTCGTGGCGAGCAGTTGCACGGTGCTGCCGGTTCGCAGCGCGACCAGCGTGTCCGGCACGGCGACCGGCGCATCATTCACCGCGTCCACCGTGACACTGACGCCGATGGTATCAGTCAACGCCCCATCCGACACCTGCACGGTGAAGGTATCCACCCCGTTGAAATTGAGGGTGGGCGTGTAGGCGATGGACGCCGTCGCCGCAGTGATGCCCGTGGTGCCGCTGATGGCTGCCGTGCCGTGCGTGGCGGAAACGGAGACCGTCCACGTCAGCGCGTCATTGTCCACATCCAGCGCGTTGAGCGTCAGCGCGAAGGGCAATGGGCTGCCATCCTCGCTCATCGTCACCGAAATTGCGCCGCCGGGGGTGATGACCGGGGTATCGTTGACGGGCGTCACCGTGATAGTGATGGTCGCCGTGCCCACCAGCCCGATTTCATCGCTGACGGTGTAGGTGAACACATCCGTGCCGTTGAAGTTGAGCGGCGGCGTGTAAATCAGTTGCGTCGTCCCGGTGATGACCGATGTGCCGAAGGTCGGCGTGCTGACGGCGGTAATCATCAGGATGGTACTGTCCAAATCCACGTCGTTGAAGAGCGGGGTGAAGGTGAAAGGCGTGTCCTCCGGTGTGGTGAAGGTGTTGCTGGCGGCGTCCGGTGCGGCGATGACGTGCAGGTTGAAAGTGTCGCCGTAGGTGGTGTTGCCCAGCGTGTCAATTGCGCGCGGGCGCAGATAGTGCGTGCCGGTCAGGGTCAGTGTGGGGGTGTATGCCCACGTATTGCCGGTGAGGGTCGCCGGAACGTCATAGATGTTGCCGTTCGGTTCTTCCACCTGCACCAGCACCGATTGCATGCCGCCGCCATCGGTGACGGTTCCGGTCAGCACGGGGATGCCCCACAGCACGCCCGGTCGATAGTTTTGCACCACCACTTCGGTCAGGGCTTGCGTGGCGGTCAGCACCGGCGCGACATTATCCACCATCACATATTGGATGGGGTTGAGGTAGCCGTCGTTGCCCACGCTGTCGGTGGCGCGCACGCGGATGGTGTGGGTGATGCCGTCCTCGGTGGGCAGATTCCACGTCCATTGGAAGGGAATATCGCCGTTGCTGTCGGCGGCAAACAGTGTCGCGCTCCGCCACGGGTCGTTGTCCACTTCCACGAAGACGGACACCGCTTCACTGCCGCTCGGCTGGTCGCCGGCGATGCCCGCAATATCGCTGAACGCGCCGCTCACCGCGGTGGGGCTGGAGAGCGTGACCGTCGGCGGTTGCAGGTCAACGGTGAAGGTGACTTCTTTCGTCGGGCTGACCTGCCCGAATTTATCCACCGCCCGCACAAAGACGCGCACAATGTCGCCATTTTGGGCGAAGGGCGAAACGGTCACATCGCCCGTCCAGAAGTCCGTGCCGACGGCGCGCTGCCAACTGCCCCCTTCGGGCTGAATTTCCACATAATCCACACCGATACCGGCATCGAAGGTTGTGCCCTCAATACGCTGCGTGCCCAAAGCGACAAACGGGCGACTGTCCACCGTCACTTCCGGCGGCTCGTTGTCCATCCGGTGGACAATTGTCCCCTGCGTCACCATTTCAGGCGGGATGGAACTATTCTGCAAATCAATGTACATGGTGGTATCGGTGATACCCGTCAGGTTGGAAACCAGATGGGTGGTCAAAGTGATGGTGCTCGTGCCGGGGGGCACTTCCGCCACGGTGCATATCCACGGGTTGGTGGTGGTGCAGGTCGCGCCGGTGATGCTGTCATGCACCAACGCCGTTGAAGGCGATACCATGAACGACAGGCTTTGGTTGGTCAGCGTGTAATCTTCACGGTTGGTCAATTGCACCACATATTGCAGGGTGTTGCCCGGACCCCACGCCGTGCCGGTTGACTGCGGCGACTCCACCGCAATTTCCGCGCTGACCGCCTTCGGCTGATTCGCCGCCGGGGATGCCGCCGTGGTGATGTCGGGGTAGCTGTACGCCTGCCAGCCGCCGGATGCCGCCAGCACTTTCGCCAGCCCGGCGATGCGTCCGGTCATCCGCTGCACAATCGGGCTGCCCGCCGGATTGAGCGGGTTGGTTGCCGGGAAGACTGCCCAGACGTTGCCGTCATCGCCCAAACCGAACGCCAGCGTTTCCACGTTGCTGGTTCCGTACAACGGCAGTTTGATTTCCGTGTCGCCCAAACTGCTCTGCGAAAAGTCCCACGGGTCTGCCGAAACCTGCCAACTGCCGCCGGTGTATGTCCACAACGTGCCGGTCTGCGCGGAAGTGATTTCCACCGCGTAATTCGCCGCAAAGGGGAGCAGCGCAGCCGGTGCGGACGGGATGGGGGTGACGAATTGCGAGCTGCCGCCCGTGCCGGTATTCAGATACACCCACAGCGCGCCATCCATTCCCCAGTACGCGCCATGCCATCCCAGATAGAAGTTGTTGGCATCCCAAGCGGTGTAAAATGCCTGCGGGCTGTTCGGGCTGTAAGTGACATTCGAGCCGACCGGACGTTCATCATCGTCCAAAAACTCTCCCGTGCGCCATTCGCCGCCGGGAATATCAATATAACCATCCACCTGAATGGATTGCTGCCGCTGGCTGAACGCCACCCCGTCATCAATGCCCACATACCAGGGTCCGAAATGAAGGTCGGTCATATTTCCGGCGGCATCCATCGCCCCCAGATGCACATACCATTCCCCGTTGCCGTTGAACGTGCGCAGGGCGCTCGTCCCGGTCACCACATCGGTGGGGATGGTGTCGGTGATTTGGTCAACTGTCAGCAAGGTGGTGATGATGCCACTGCCATCCACCGGGGTATTCCAATTGATGGACAGAGTCGGCGCGGTGTCAAAATGTGAGCCTGCCGGCGCGTTGAACGAAACCGGCGACAGCCCGTTGGGGGGAATTTCATCGATGGTGAACAGCCACGGGGTGGTGGTCACGTTCCCCGCACGGTCTTTCGCCCGCACCACCATCGGGTAGCTGACAAAGGCTTGGTTGGCGGGTCCATCCCAGGTGAGCGACCATGTGGTGCCGGTGATGGTAGCGGGGCGGAAAGTGACGCCGCCGTCCACGCTCACCTCCACCGATGCCACACCGCTTTCGCCATCGGAAACCGTGCCGGAGAAGAAGACGGTGTGCGTCACCCAGCCCCCGTACACCGGACGGAGAATCGCCAGTGAGGGCGGGGCGGTGTCAGAGGGTCCCGCGCCGGTGATGGTGAATGACAGGCTATTGTCCACCGCGCTGTTGCCCGCCCGGTCTTCGGCATACGCCACCACATTGCTGTGCGTGCCGACGGTCGGGGTGATCCACGCCCGGAAAACGCGCGGCGCGCCGGAAGCCTCATCCCACGGTTCTGCCGCCCATGTGGCGGGATAGGTGACCCCATCCACCACGAAATGGACGTTGTTTTCATCCACGCTCCACTGTCCGGCGGCGTAATCCGACACCTGCGCCCGCAATTCGATGGGCGAGAGGGTGCTGGTTCCGTTTGCCGGGGAGAGCCACTGCACGGTCGGCGGGGTGCTGTCGGCGATGAAAGAGCCTTCAAACCATGCTCGCTCATCCGTTTCCCGATTGCCCACCATATCGGTGGCGCGGCTGTAGAAGCGATAGACCCCTTCCGCGGTCGGGGTATATGCCGTTTGCCAGTACGAAACGGTCACGCCGGGCGACGCCAGCGTCACCGGCTGCCAACCGCCGCTCGGCAGGGTCGCGGTGACGGGTTGAGTGTTGTCCGTCACCGGCACGATGCTGTATTCCACCGACGCCACGCCGGAGTTGCCCATCACCGTGGACAGGTCTTCCTTGCCCAGCATCAGCGAAATCGGCGGGGCGAGCAGTTCGCTGTAGCCCGCATCGGCGCGGACTCCGCCCCCTTCCGGCACAATGGTATCGGGGAAAGCCATGTCCAGCGCGGGCGACGTGGCGGTCAGCCGGTACGGCGTGCCGCCGCCCGAAAATTGCGGGTCTTGCCCCACCACATCCCCGGCTCCCTGCGACGCGCCACTGTAATCGGTGGTATTGAAGAGCAGGTTGTAATCGCTGTAAATCTGTCCGTTGGAAGCGGCGTTCAGTCCGGTGCCGTTGCCGGAAAGAATATTGCTGTTCGCCGCCGCCCACACGCCCGCCCCGTTCGCCGAGACGCCGACGGTGTTGTTGACGATGGTGTTGAAGTTCAACTGCGCGGTGGCGCGGTTGCTCAACGCCACCCCCACGGTATTACTGCGGATAATGTTCCGGTAGACGACTATATTGTTCGCCGCCCCGGTGATGTTGACGCCCGTCCCGCCGGTCAGCGTGAAACCGGAAACGGTGGCATTGCCCACCCCATCGAAGGTGACGGCGCTGCCACTGCCGCCCGCATCAATGGTGGTCACTTCCGCGCCGCTGCCCAAAAGGAGGACGTGACTGGGGACGGTCACTTGTTCATTGTATGTGCCGGGGGCAACGCCGACCGTCAATTGCGGTACAAAATCTGCGCCCGGTTGCAAGAAACCCAAAATGGCTTTGGCTTCATCCAGCGCATCCTGAATGGTACTGAAGGCATCCACCTGCCAGGTCAACCCGTCGTTGACGCACAGCGGACAGTATGACGCATCCACATAGAAATTGGCGCGCCCCTGTTCCACATAGCCAATATCCGCCCGATTACCGCTCCCCGGCGGTGCGGGGTCGGTGGGGTTCCCGGCGTCAATCACCGGCGAATAATTCATGGTGCGATAATCATTGTCCAGCGGGTCTACGAATACCGGGTCAAGGAAGAGTTCGCCCGCACCGGCGGTGGCGTTGGCGCCGAAATCACTGCCGTTTTGCCAGAAAAGATTGTAGGTGTGCAGTTTGGTCGCCGCACACGTTTGGTAGCTCAACCCCGCGCCGGTATGGTAGGCGAAGATACTGTTCCGCACATCCACCGAGGCGCAGTTGGTGGCGTTCAGCCCGTTCACATTGCGGGCGACGGTCACATTGCTGACGGCGACATCCGTGCCGGCGCCGTCCACAACAATGCCGGTATTCGCCTCCGAGACGATGCTGCGGTCGAAACCGGCGTAGGTTGCCCCGCCGCCGACCACCAGCCCATCGCGCCCGCTGCCCTGCGCATCCAGCATCACGTGCGAGAGGCTCGCGCCGGTTGCGCCTTCAATGCGCGCCAGCGGGTCGCTCCCGCCGCTCGGCGGGCGGATGATTGTCCATTCGGGATTGCCGCCGATGACCGTCACCCCGCTGGGCAGATAGAGCGATTCTTTGTAAATTCCCGGTTCCACCACCACCCGGTTCGTGCCGCTGTTCAGCACACTTTGGATGCCGGTGGTGGTCGTCGCGGTCATTGGCGCGACATAGGTGTGGTAACCCACATCCCAGCCGGAGGTTTTCATGCGGTAAATATTGCGCGTCGAATCGAGGAAGGGGTCGGTGGTTGTTTGCGGCAAAGTTGTGTCATTGGTCGGCGTCCAGCCGTACCCGCCGATGAATTGATTGCCCGTGCCCACCCGGAAGTTGAAGTCAAACGGTAATGGGTCGGTTAAATTCAACCACGATGTGCCGGACGGCGCCACAATGGCGGTACGCTCAAAGCCGACTTTGTTCGGTTCCGGCAGCGGATACTGCCAAAAATCGGCGGTGTTGCCGCCGCGCACGGCGTACAGCGCCGCCCCGCCGATGTCCTTCAGCACCGGCACGTAAACCAGTGAGCCGCCCGCACCCACGCCGCCGGGCGTGTTCTGTCCGGTATCAACCCAACCGCCGGAAGTATATTTCAGCAATTTACTGCTGTTGCCGCCAAGCAGGGCATAAAACTCATCCCGTTTGGGGTCATACGCCAGCGCAGCGCCATCGGCAACGGTGCCGAGGCTTGACGGGATTGCCGGACCCACTGCACTCCATGAGGAGCCGCCAAACCTGTAGAGGCTGCTGCTGCCATCAGTGAGGGCGTAAATATCGCCGTTTTTGCCCACCGTCATCGCACTGGCGTTGACCGGGTCGGGCATATCGCCGGTACGGCTCCATGTGTTGGTGGCGATATTGTATTTGAAAGTGGTCTTCCGTCCGCCACCGACCAACAGGATGAGGTTGCCGTTGGTATCGCCCACATAACCGGCGCCATTTTCCAGCGTCATCGGCGCACCCGGCAAGCCGCCGGTCCAGATAGCCGTCGTCGGGCTGTAAACTTCATGTGAAAATGTCAGAGCAACCATACTTCCATTCGTCGGGGTAAAGGCGCCGCCACCGGGAACAATATAGTCCATATAATCGAAGTCTCCGGCAACAAAAACACCCTGCTCGTTAGCGGCAACATTGTACAACGCGGGGTTGTTGGAGCTATTGACGGCTTGCCCCACTTTTTCCCATGCGGTACCTGTCCAACGAGTGAAAGCGCCGTAATTCCCCGACTCACTATTCCACGGATCTATTTGGTGGATCCAGTGCCATATCCCGGCAACGTAGAGTTCACCGCCGTTGGTTTCGGCAATATCATTAACGCTATACTTGTTAACAGACCAGCTATCGCCGCTAACAGGGGCGGGGAAGACCGGGTCCGGTACTGCCGGGTAAACCGTCCACGAACCGTTTTTCCGAGCCGCAATGCCCGCCGGCGCCACCTGGTCGATGCTACCGCCGGAAGTCAGCGTGGAGGTAAATGCACCGCCCACGTAAACAACACCGTTTTCACCTGCGGCAAGCGCGGTGACTGTGCCTGAGACACCTCCGTCAATGTAAGTGCCGCCGCTCGTGTTGCAATTCAGGCAGGTAACATTGCGGTCATAACCGGTATCGAACGAGCCGCCGACATAAACACTGTCTTTGCTGTCAACGGCAACTTCGGTGACAGAATCAGTACCGTTGACGAAACTGGCGCCTCCACAAGACCACGACCCTGCCGAAAACATGGCGTAGCCATAACAACTGGAGGTGGCTGTCGAGAAAGAAAAATCGCCCACGGCATGTATAT
>JAJRSQ010000443.1 GCA_024278725.1 Chloroflexota bacterium | reverse complement strand
GCTATAAAATTGAGGGCGTGGTTATTTTAGAACACGAATAGCGATACCGGGGGAGGCGTGCGTCCGGTGCCTGATTTACCCCTAAAAATCTACTGAAATCCGAGTGGAACAAAAACCTGTGCTTCACAACTTTCAACCAAACCGCATACCTGCCAAATGAACATCGGGCAACCTCAACCCATAGCGGGAATTGCTGACGTATTCCATACGTTACTGCCTCCAATGATGGCTAAATACCAAAGAGTAGTTTAGGAATTTCATACATTGCTCCGCATCGCCCGTATTGCGCTACATCTGCCGATGCACGGGGACAGTGAGTTAGCAGAATGTAACATCCAACGCTCCCGAGTAGGTGCCGGTGATTTCGATACAATCGAATGGCGTCGCGTCGAGCAGCTGCTTGACGTGTGTGGTCATGTCGCCATTGTGCCAACCGGCGACATCCTCGTCCGTCAAAGCCTCTTTGAGCCACTCGATACTTGTATCAATAGCAGCTGCGATTGCATCTTCCAAAGTCCCGAGTTCCCAATCACCGCCAAAACCCTCCGGGGCGTCATACCGGTAGACGACATCATCGTCCAACCCGTTATTGCATAACATCACGACCTCGATACTCGCATCAATTGCGACCGGAATATGGACGACTGCACCGGTCGTTGCAGTCTCAACCGTCGAGAACAATTCTTCAAAAATCTTTTCTATATTACTTTGATGTGCCATTTTTTTTGAACTCACAATGCCGCTCGCATTTCCCGGTATTGCGCCACGTCTGCCGGGGTGACGGCGGTGGCAGCCGCAGTTGGCGCTGCCCGGTGTTGTGACGGTGTGACCGCCAACCGGCGCCGGTTGAGCTGGCGGGTGCGGCGGGCGGTGAAGAGCGTTTCCTGTGCCGGTTGCGGGGCAGTTGCCGGACACAGGGCTTCAAAAAAGGTCGCGGCGGTGTTGGGGGCGATGTGGTCAGCCACTGCTTGCGCCAGCCGGTCACGCAGGTCATTATCCAACCCGTCGTAGTCGAAGATTTCCTGCCCGCCGAAGTAATAGAAATCGCGGTCATAGGCTTGCGAGGCATCCGCCCGCTGTTCGGTCGTCCATCCACCATCGCCAATCTCCATCTCATGAAGATTGAACGCTTTGTAATTCTCGTAAATCCGTTCTTCTTGAGCCAGCAGTACGTCCAGCAGCGCCGGGTAGATGAGCTGCATTTCCTCAATCAAGCTGCGGTTGAGGTCGGGGGCGAGGTCAATCCATTCGTCACCCATCGTTTCAACCCCGTCCAGCGTTCCGCCGAACTGCTCGATGAAGGCGACCAGCCAGCTCAATCCTTCATCGAAATAGGCTGTCCAGAAATACCGTTTATCGGTTTCGCGCAGTTCGGTGGGGTCATACATCCGGTCAAATCCGCCGACGGTGATGAGATGGCGGTAGATGCGGTCGGAGAAGTCTTCGTAGCGGAAACCGTGGCGGATGAACCGTCGCCAATCATCCCGCAGGGTGTTCATCCCACACCTCCGTTTCTTCCGGCACGTAAGATGCCGAGGTTGTCTCTTCGACCGCCAAGTGCGTTGTGTCTGTCATTTGCGTCCGGTCACGCTCGAATGCCGAGGCTTGAGCAGATGAGGGCGGTGTGGCTCGCGCCTCAAACAGGGTCGGTGCGGCGCCGGCGCTGATGACATGCCGCACCGCCCGGCGTAGTTTGGCGCGCACATCCTCAGTTACCGGACCGTATTGGGCATAATCGCGCAGGGGATAGAGGTCTTCGTAGATCATCGCCAGATGCTGCATGCGTTGGCTGTCCGCTTCCGGGTTGAGTTCACGCAGTTCCGTCCATTTTTCGGCTTCGTGTGCAGCAATGGCTTCTTCTTCCAGTACGGTGATGAAAACCTCAAAGAGCAGCCGCATTTCGGTGACGAGGGCATCGTTCAGGTCGGCGCCGGTGTGGCTCGCCATCCAATCGGGCAGCCCTAATTCCGCCGAACGCAGGTCGCCCCCGAACTGGTTGATGAAGCGGGCGAAATGCCCGAAGTCGTGGTCGAAATACGTCTCCCAGAAAGTGGGGCGGTCGTAATGGGCGATGAAAGCCGCGTGCCGGATGAGGTGGTGGTAAATAGCTTCGGTAAAATCTTCTTTACGAAAGCCGTGGCGGATAAACTGTCGCCAGTCACGTAGAACAGCTTCTTTTTGACGGGCGCTCATCCATTTTTCATCACTGAACATAGCTGCCTCCGATGATGGCTTGCGCCCGGCTCAGTTCCGCCGGGGGGATGTCGTCCACGGCGCGCGTCCAGTCGATGACCAGCAGCGCGGCAGCCAACGCCTGCGCCCGGTCGCGGTTCGGGAAGGGGGTTTGGTTCAATTGCCGTCCGCTGCCGAGATGGGTGACGTTCCAGCGGTGGTCATCTTCGATAACCCGCCCGTCAGCCAGCGTTTCGACCGCCGGGGTGAGCGCCAGTCCGGTGTCTTGCCCGGAGACGGTGCGCACCACGCAGGCGTTGCGGGTGATGGTGTGCCACTGTTCACGCCCGTCAATGTGGATGAGCACGGATACGGGTTGTTCGAGCAGGGCGGTCCCGTTGCCGTAAACCGGATACGGTTTCGGCATACCGTTGCCGTTAGGATAGGGGTGATAGGCAGCCGGGTAGGGATTCGGCGCGGTGGGCGCGCCGGTGTAACCGCCATAATATCCGCCCGGATTGCGGGGCGGATAGTTTGTCGGCAGCGGGCGCGTTCCGCCCGACGGCGGGGTCAGGTCGGAATAGGGTGTCGGCGAGGGCAGGTCACTGTCCCGTTCGGTCGGGTTTATCAGCAGCCAGTTGAGCAGATAAAGCCCCTGTTTCAGTGCCCGCAGCGGCGGAACGAGGGCGTCCAATTCGTTAACATCACCTAAAAATCCGGGCAGCGTATCGGCAGCAGCCATCAACCGCTCAATGACCAGAGCGGGTCCACTGTCACCAACGGTGAAGGCAGCCATCAGCTGCGCGACGTGCCAGGGAGTGAAATATTGTCCGGCGTATTGGTTTCCGGCGTTGATGGCCATATAGACCGTGCCGATGACATCGAAATAGCCGATTGCCGCACTTTCCAGCAGCAACCCGGCTGCTTTGGCGAAGTTGGTTTCAGGGTCAAGGTGGGGGTAGGTTTCGCGGATCCGGTCGAAGAGGGCTTTGATGGCGGGCGGGTCTTCCGCCAGCTCGCCGGTCTGCGCCACCGCGGCTGCGTGAGCGGACAGCATCGCCAGCATCGCCTCCACCTGTTGCAGCCAGCCGTCAAAAACGCGGTCAACCCGCCGGTGGTGACGCGCGGCGATCCGTTCAATGATGCGTTGAATATCTTCTACAGTGCGGCGCCAAGTCATGTCTAGATCGGCAGTGACCGGGTTGGGTTTCTTTTTGACGGGGCGTCGTCGTTTACGTTTAATTTTGTAACTCATTTTGTCCTCCAATCATAAGGTTTAAGACGCCGTCACGCACCGTCACACGGATGATGGCGTCTGCCGGCGGGTCTGCGGTCAGCAATTGCCGCGCCAACGGGGCGCGCAGGTGTTCGGCGATGATACGGCGCAGGGGACGCGCGCCCCACTCGGGGCGGTCGTGGCGCGCCAGTTCGTCTTCGGTCACATTGCCGGTCAGCAGGATAACGCAGTCGCGGAAACTGACCGTTGCGCCCGTGCCGTCGGTCAGTCGCCCTTCGTCCAGCACCTGCAACAGCAGGTCGAAGATGCGCGGCGCGGCTTTCTCGATTTCATCGAGCAGCACCACACTGTAAGGCTTGGCTTTGACGGCGGAGGTCAACTGCCCGCCGCTTTGGTAGCCGACATAACCGGGCGGGGCGCCGATAAGGCGGGTGGCTGCGGTCTCGGACATATATTCGCTCATATCGAGGGTGATGAGGGCGTCGGACGAGCCGAACATAAACGCCGCTAATGCTTTGGCGGTTTCGGTTTTGCCGACGCCGGTGGGTCCGATGAGCAGGAAAG
>JAJRSQ010000442.1 GCA_024278725.1 Chloroflexota bacterium | reverse complement strand
TGGTAGACTCCGGCGGCAATATCGCCGAAAATAACGAAAGCAACAACCTTTTCGGTCCGGTGAGTTTCACCGTCGCGCGGGAAGTCCCGGACAGCGGCGTGGCGCCGGCGAACGCGCATCCGGCGGGCACGCCCACCCCGGCATCAGGGGAAAAGTAAAACCGTAGGGACAGGTCAATGGTCTGTTCCTACGGCATTGTTGCTAGGGAGTATCCAAATAAATCGAAATGGACAAAATCAATATTCCTGATTTCGGCGAAATCTTTTTCAAAGAGATAGACTCTTACCTCATTAAAAATCGTAAAAAGCTTACATGTGCGAATGTTGCCGAGATATATTGGAAATTTTTCAACACCTCAAAGAAATTTAAAGGCAACTCAGAAGGTTTCACCGGACTATCTGAACTTATTATTTTTAGATATTTATTTCACCAATTAGGTGGTTCGTCATTTGTACGAAAATCTGTTTCAGAGCAGCAATTTCAATTTATCTCTGAAAATTGTCGGCTTGGATGCAATATACCTCTTGTTATTAATGACAAAAAATACAAGCCTGACATTGTAGTTTTTCAATCTGACAAATTGATAGCTGTTATCTCTGTAAAAGTATATTTTACTAACGGGTTCAATACAATCGCAGATGAAATGGAAAAACTAGAGAAATTCAAGGCATCTCATCCGGAAATGAAAGCATTACTCATAACTTTCGCTTCTCAACCCCAAAAAGGGAAAGTATTGGCGAAACTAAGAGAGGTCAAGAAAAGCAAAGAGTGGTTTAATTTTATGTATTTGAAGGAGAATAACGAACTCTTTGGAAAAACTATGGGGAAATATCTTGGATTAGAACGAGTGGTGAGGCAATATATTTGAAACAATAAATCATATTAGCCCGAAAGTAAATTTCGAGTCAAAAATATGCCCTCAACTAAAATGTATCTCTGCGAAAACACCCTTGCAAAATGCCCGAAAATCCGTTATAATATCAATATGGTTTACATAAGCCGAGGTGTGAAATGAAAAGAATACCGCTATCAATATTTATCATCGCCATATTGCTCATCGCCGCATCAATGCTGATGAGCACACCCACCGCGCAGGCACAGCGTCCCACGCCGACCACCATCCCCACCGCGACGCCCACCCCGGCGGCAACATCCGCCCCCGCGACAGTCAGCCAGCCGGTCGTCGCGCCGAAAACGGGCGTGGTCTCCGGCTATGTGGTGGATTACACCGGCGGCGGCGCGCCGCAAGCGGGCATCCCCGTGGTGCTGGATGGCGGGGGTTGGTCGCTGGAAGCGATGTCCGATAGCAACGGATTCTTCCAATTTATGGGCTTGGGGGATGGTACGGCGCGGTTGCGGCTCAAACTCCCCCCCGATGCGCATCCGGTCAACGAAGATTGGCAGGTGAACACCGCCGGAGAGACGGTCAACATGGGTTTCCGCTGGGGAGACGCCCCGCTGCCGGTGGTACTGATGATAGATTCCACCGAAATGACCGCGCGCGCAGGTGAAGCGACTTCATTTTCGGTGATGGTGAAAAATCAAAGCGGGGGTGAGGCGACGAATATCACGCTGAAGGTGGTTCTGCCGGACGGCGTCACCCCCACCACCGCCGAAGCGTCCACCGGCACGGCGGAAGTCAGTGAAAATACCGTTCTCGGCACAATTGACACCCTGCCCACCGGTGAAACCGCCACCTTCACCATCGCCGCCACCGCAGGTGACGGCTTGGGTGACACCACACTGACCGGCGAAGTGACGCTAATGTACGACCAGCAATATTCGCCCCAACGGCTCGCCGTCACGTGGCAACCGGCGAGCGGCTCGGCGGGGACTGCCGCCACCGATGGCGCAAATGCGCTCATCCCCACCACCGGCGACGACACGGACATGTCCACCAATGTTCTGCCGCTGATACTTCTCTCGCTGGCGTTCATCGTCGGGCTGGGGTATGCCGGGATGCGCACGATGACCCGCCGCACAGAATAGTTTTTCGCACGTATCTATACGGGGGTGTCATTGCGAAGCCCGTAGGGCTGAAGCAATCCCCATTATTCAAACACGGAGATTGCTTCGCTACGCTCGCAATGACACCTGTTTCACCGATAGCTGTATAGATAAGATACTTCCGCACAACAAAAAAGCCTGCCACCGTTCGGGTGACAGGCTTTTCTTTTTGCCGAAATTTTATCCGCCCAACTCGCCGCCGGTGATGCGCCACACCAGATAGATGCGCTGAACCGCCGTGAAGTTGGAAAAAATTGCCAAAATCCACAACACAATCAGCAATTGGTTGAAGACCAGCCCAATCACCAGCAAACCGACGCGCTCGAAGCGGGTGAGCAATCCGCGTTTCAACTCCACCCCGATGCCTTCCGCGCGGGCGCGAGCATAACTCACCATCAGCGACCCGACGATGGTCATATAAATCAACACCAGTTCGGTTTGCGCCCCCTGCCCTGCCAGAAAGATGAACAATCCCAAAAAGATGATTGCCTCCGAAAAACGGTCGAGCGTGGAATCGAGAAACGCCCCGAAGCGACTGGTGCGTCCCATCGTACGCGCGAGCGTGCCATCCACCGCATCGAAGCCCGCCGCCAGCACAATCAGCAAGCCCCCGATGCGCAGATGCCCCATCCCAATGACCACCGCCACCCCAACTGTGAGCAGAAATCCCACCACGGTGATAAAATTGGGTGAAATACCCGTCCATCCGATAAAGCGAGCAATCGGTTCAATAAAAATGCGCGTATATTTTCTGGCTAAATCTGTCAGCATAAAATCAGTCCTATTTCATAATTTTCAATCACAATATTACCCTAATAAACAGTGAACGCAAAAATTGCCTGTGCTTTTTCCCAAACTACATGGATGCTTGCCATCACATGTGCTTTATGCTACCATGTATGAAATGCTACACTGTCTTACTAGGGGAATATACCTGTGGCAACCACCATCCACAGTTTATCAGACCGTACCCAAAAGCATATTGCATTTCAACAGTGGCTTCATGATTCTTTGCCGCAATTACAGCAAGCCGCACAGGGAACCATCGACGCCGAGCATATGCCATACTGGCTGCAAATTCTCACCTCAAGCGGCAAACGGGATGATATTTTCCCCGCGTTGGTTCAACTGAACCTGCCGCTGTTAAAAATTGCCGCGCTTTTTCAATCCACCGCTGAAATCCTGCCCCGCCAGAATCCGGAATTCTGGCAATTTTTTAGCGCCACCCAAACACAGGTGATGGCAATTCTGGGGGAAACATCGAACATCTCTTCCCAGCACCAGCGCATCGGCGCGCTTTCAAAATTGCCGGCAATGGCGCAGCACGTCTCCAATTCCAAACAACTATTGGAAAACGTGGTCGAGCTTCTTTCGGATGTTTTTTACAGTTCCAGCGTGAACCTCTACCTCACCACCGATATTTCCGGGTTATTTAGTTTGCCCGTCGCGCAATGGATAAACACCAAACCGACCGAAAAAGAAAAAGCCGGTTTGGCTCAGACCATTTCCAGCACCGACAGCATCGTGAAACAGGCGTTGGTCACCGGCTCACCGCAAATTTCGCATCGCATCCCCTATCCCCTGCCCCCTCCCATCTCCGATGTGCATGAAGAGATGGTTGCCCCTATGCTGAAACAACAGCAGGTATTGGGCATCATCCAAATTTTGAATCACGGATTGCAACCGTACACTCTCACCGATTTGTCGTTTTTGGATGCGGTTGCCAGCGAGCTGACGATGTTGCTGGATGCCGCCGACCTTCAAACGACGGTGGCGCATCAATATAAAGAGAAGCAGATATTGCTGGAAACCAACGCCGCGCTCAGCCGGGGAGGCAAAGTCACCGATGCCATCAACGCGCTGGTGGAAAAAATCACCGAGGCGCTGGAGGTGGGCGCATGCACCATTTCCCGGTGGGACAGCACCGGCAACACGCTGACCGCCATCGCGGAATATGTTGCGCCGGACGCGGACACGCCGCCCCGCACGTGGCGCAATTTGCACCAGCCCATCCCCCTCGCCAGCGACCCCATCGGCATGCAGGTGATGAAAAATATGCAGCCGGTGTCAAAACGGGTTGCCGTATCCCGGCTGAATGCCAACACGGATGAACATTACTGGGCGCGATACGGGTGGCAAAGCATTTTGGCAATCCCGCTGGGCGACAGCTCCCACAAACTGGGGTTGCTGGAAGTGTATGACCGTCGATTCCAGCGTCATTTTTCCGACAATGATACCCAGTTGGGGCAAGCGCTGGCGAACCAAGCCGCCATCATCATCAATCAACTGGATTTATTGCAGCAAACGCAACAGCGGCTCATGGAAGTCAGCACGTTGTATACCCTTTCGCGCCAAATCATCTCCACCTCGCCGCTGCAATTGGATGAACTGCTGCACAACATCGTCACCACCGTCAAAGAAATTGTCGATTGCCGCGCCTGCGTCCTGTTCCTGCTGGATGATTCCGGGAAATATCTGGAAATCAAAGCAGCGGCGGGCATCAAAAAACGATGGCAAAACGCGGCGCGGCTGGCAGTGGGAGAAGGCGCAGCCGGGCAAGCCGTCGCCCGCAAAAAAACCATCTACGTGGCGGACACCCGCAACGACCCGGATTTCATTTTTTTCGACCATTCCATTCGCTCGCTGGTTGTGGTTCCGCTGGTGTTTCAAGGTGAAATCATCGGGGCAATCAACTTGGATGACACCCGCGCGCACGCTTTCGGCAAGGCGCAGGAACGGCTGTTGAGCATCGCCGCCAATCACGCCGCCATTGCCATCCAAAACGCCCGCCTCTTTCAAAAAGTCTCGTTTGAGGAACATCGCACCCGCGCCATCCTTGAGCACATGGCGGACGGCGTATTGCTCATCAACCGCAAAGGGAATATCATCACCGTGAACCCGGTGCTGGCGCGTATGTTGAAGATGCGCACCGCCGATATTTTGGGGCAAAATATCAACAATCCCAAAATGCCCTCAAAGCTGAAGTTGATAGCCGCGCCGCTGAAACGCAACCGGCACACCGGACAACTCGCCAGCGACGTGCAATTACCGGGCAAAGACGAAACGACCCTGCGCATCATCGCCACCCCCGTCAGAGATGAAAACCGCCAATTGCTCGGCGAAGTGCGCCTGATTCATGACATCACCCATGAACGGCGGCTCGAGCGATTGAAAGATGATTTCATCTCCACCATTTCACATGAATTGCGCACCCCGCTCTTTTCCATTCAGGGCTTCATACGCCTGATTCTGAGCGGCGATGTCCCCGACGACGCCACCCGACGCGAGTTTCTGACCATCATTGAGCGGCAGGCGAACCATCTGTCGGAACT
>JAJRSQ010000441.1 GCA_024278725.1 Chloroflexota bacterium | reverse complement strand
TGGTTCCCGTGGGCGACGACCAAAAGCAACATCTGTAATTGACCCGCGACATCGCCCAGCGCTTCAATCGGCAATACGGCGATACGTTTGTGGTTCCGAAACCGATTATCCCCAAAACCGCCGCGCGGGGGATGGGGCTGGATGACCCGACCAAAAAGATGAGCAAAAGCGAAACGGGAAAATTCCACGCCATTTACATGCTGGATGAGCCGAATGTCATCCTGAAAAAAGTGAAACGCGCCGCCACCGACTCGCTGCGCGACATCCGCTTTGATGAAACCCGCCCCGGCATTTTCAATCTGTTGTCGATTTATCAGGCATTCACCGGCGAATCGCGGGAAACCATCGAAGCGCATTTTGAGGGCAAGGGGTACGGCGATTTGAAGAAAGAACTGGCAGAGGTCATCATCGAAGGGTTGCGCCCCATTCAGGAACGGTACGCGCAATTCATCGCCGACCCGGCACAGTTGGACGCGCTGCTGGCTCAAAGCGCGGATAAAATCCGCCCGATTGCCGAAGCGACGATGAAACGAGTTCACGAGCGGTTGGGGCTGGGTTGATGGCGCAGTATTTCGGCGGCACGTGGCAGGGCGAGCCTTTTCAGATTTTCGGCACGCCACATTTGGTTGCCATCGGCATGCTGGTGGCGCTGAATCTGGCGCTGGTCGGATGGCGTCGCCGTTTTTCGCCGCGCGGGCGGGTAATCATCCGCTACGGGCTGGCGGCAATTTTGCTGATTGACGAGCTGGGCTGGCATTTGTGGAATATCGCCACCGACCGGTGGACGATTCAAACCATGCTCCCGCTCCATTTGTGCAGTGCGCTGGTTTTTGTCGCCGCCATCATGCTCATCAACAAAAATTACACCCTGTTTGAATTTGTCTATTTTCTGGGCATCGGCGGGGCGCTGCAAGCCTTTCTCACCCCCGATGCGGGGCAGTTCGGCTTTCCGCATTTCATCTTTTTTCAGGTACTCATTTCGCACGGGGCAATTGTCACCGCCGGTATTTATATGACCGTGGTCGAAGGGTATCGCCCCACATGGCAATCGGTCAAACGGGTGGTCATTGTTATGAACGTGTATATGGTGTTGGTGGGGATTGTCAACTGGGCAATCGGCAGCAACTATCTTTTCATCGCCCGGAAGCCTGCTTCCGCCAGTTTGATGGATTTTCTGGGACCCTGGCCCTGGTATATCATCAGTCTGGAAGTGGTGGGGCTGGTGATGATTCTGCTGCTGTACATCCCCTTTGCCCGCCGAAAAGAAACTGCGCCCGCGTAAATTACGTGTCGGGGCGGAGGCGTTTCGCCAAATCGCGCAGTTGGGCGGGGCTGACGGGTTTCACCAGCACGAGGTCGCTCGCTTCGCGCAGAGTTTCCGCAATGACGGCGTTGGCGGTCACCAGCATCACCTTCGTGTGCGCCAGCCGTTCATCCGCGCGGATATTCTGCAGAATATCCCGCCCCGAAAGATGCGGCAGGTTTAAATCGAGCGTCACCAATTCCGGCGCAACCGCCAGCAGACGTTCCATCGCCAGCGCGCCATCATTCACCGTTTCGGTGTCGTAGCCCGCTTCCTGCAAAACCAGCGTGAAAATTTCAGCCAATGCAATATCATCTTCAATGATTAATGCGCGCGGTGTGGTCATCCCGTTTCTCCTGTGCTGACTGATGTCGTCACCTGCAATGGCAATGTCACCGTGAACGTACTCCCGCGCCCTTCAACGCTGTCAAGTTCAATGGTTCCATCCATCATTGTCACTAATTGTTTTACAATCGACAACCCCAACCCAACTCCGTGAATGTTGGTGCGTTTGTCGTTATCCACCTGCCGAAAAGCATCGAAAATATAGCTTTGCGCCTGCGCCGGGATGCCAAGCCCGGTATCGCGCACCGCCAGCGCCCAATGCCGGTCATCCGGGCAGTAGACTCGCAAATCCACCGTCCCTTCGGCGGTATATTTGATGGCGTTGTTGATGAGATTGACCAAAATCTGCTGTATCCGCAGTGTGTCGCCAATCAATGTTTGCGGGACGACGTCATCAATGTCAACCCGAAATTGCAACCCCTTGACGTCCACCAGCACCGCCATTTTTTCTTCCACCCGCCGAATCATCGTTCGCACGTCAAACGGCTCGGCTTTCACGGCGACCGCACCCGCTTCAATTTGCGCCTGATACAGCAAATCGTCCACCAGCGCGGTGAGATAGTTGGCGCTGTCAATAATCTTCCCGGCAACATCGCGCTGTTTGGGCGAAATTTCCCCGAATGTTCCCCCTTCGAGAAGTTCCGCGAACCCCAAAATTGTCCCCAACGGCGAGCGCAGTTCGTGGCTCACATTCGCCAGCAATTGGCGGCGCACGCGCAGCGCATCAAGCGCCTGATTGCGGGCTTCCACCAATGCCTGTTCGGATTTTTTGCGCGCCGTCACATCCCGCACCACCACCAAACGGGCGTTCAACCAGCCATCACGCCCGTAAATCGGCGTGACCTGCAATTCAATGGTTTTTGCTTCCTGCTGAACCATCAACGGCACTTCGCCGTGCACGGGCGCATCGGTCCGGAAAAATTCCGCCAGCTTCGCCCAACTGCCGGTCAGTTTTTCAATGTGCAGCCCCAGCGCGTCGGTGAGTTTGTAGCCCCAAAACCGCTCCGCCGCCGGGTTGAGATTCAAAACCCGATTGCCCGCATCCACCACAATCACCGCGTCGGAAATTGTGTCCACCACCAAATCGGCGGCGATGGGCATTACGTTGAAAATCCGGTAGCGGAACAACCCCCACGCGACAACAATTCCCCCCACGGAAAAGGTGATGGGGCTGATATTGTAGCCTTCGGTGATATTGCCGAACACATAGACCACATTGCTAAGAAAAACGATGCCCGAAAAAATGAGTAACACCATAATTTGGCGGCGATACAGCGCGATGGAACGGGAATAAGAAACGATGAGAATGATGGTGCTCAGCGCGAAGACGGCGTAAATGTAACCGGTATTGACCCAATACCACCACCCGTGCTCAAAAATGACGGTGCTGAAAGGCACATCCGCGGACAAGCGGGGATTAATCCACAACCATTGGTGATAATCATTCGTCCACGCCAGCACAATGGTCAGCGCCGGAATGAGGAAGAAAATCGCCAGATTTCGCGGGGTGATGTATTTTTCCTGCCCGGTATAGGTCAGCACCAGCACCAGCCAGATGATGACCGCACCCGGCACGGTCAGGTATTGCACCTTCGACCAAAATTGCGCCACCACATACGAGGTGCTGTTTAGTTCAAAAAAATACCCCAATGCCCACACAAATGTCGAAAACATCAGCAGGGCAAACCAGATTGCGCCCGGCGATGTTCGCCGCCGCAAACTCCACAGCATCAGCCCGCCGGAAACAATTGCCGACAGAAACATCGGGGCGGTATAAATGGTAAATGAAAAAGTCACACGTTGCTCCCTTGAAAATAGCTGTCAGCATTTAGCGGTCAGCGGCGGGCAATTGAACGCCGGACGCTAAATTTTCAGCACCGATGCACTGCACGCCCGCGCCGCATCCAGCACGCGGGAAATGTCCTCGGCGGTGATGCCGTAATGGGTCACGGCGCGAATCGCGCCCGCGCCATCCCCAATGTTGATACCCCATTTTGCCATGAAAGGGGCGAATTTTCCAACTAACGGTTCATCCAATTTGAAAAAGACCATATTGGTATCGTTGGCGGTCACGGTGAAGCCGGGAATTTCCGCCAGCCCGTCCGCCAGCATTTTGGCATTTTGATGGTCTTCCGCCAACCGCTCGACCATCTCGGTGAGGGCGAGAATCCCCGCCGCCGCCAGAATCCCCGCCTGCCGCATCCCCCCGCCGACCATCTTCCGCCAGCGGCGCGCCCGCGCGATGAAATCGGCGCCGCCCACCAGCACCGTCCCCACCGG
>JAJRSQ010000440.1 GCA_024278725.1 Chloroflexota bacterium | reverse complement strand
TCGCCGTGGCTGGCGACAACTTCTACCACGCCATCGGTCATTTCCACCACCGAAACATCAAAAGTGCCGCCGCCCAAATCGTACACCAGCGCCAGTTTATCGTCATCATTATCCAGCCCATACGCCAGCGCGGCTGCAGTCGGCTCATTGATAATACGCACTACTTCCAACCCGGCTATTTCACCGGCTTCTTTGGTTGCTTGCCGCTGGGCATTGGAAAAATATGCGGGCACGGTGATGACGGCTTTTTCCACCGGCTGCTCCAAGTGCGCTTCGGCAATTGCTTTCAGTTCACGCAGAATAAATGCTGAGATTTCCTGTGGCGAAAGTTCCCACTTCCCCAGTACAATGCGCGTATCGCTGCCCATATGCCGTTTGATGGAACGAATGGTGTTTTCAGGATTGAGGGTATATTGATTCAATGCGGGCTGTCCCACCAACCAGCCGGTTTCTTTGGCGTAGGATACCACCGATGGAATAATGCGTTGCCCTTCTTTGTCTAAAATATGTGGCACGCCATTTTGCACAATGGCAACAGCTGAATTGGTGGTTCCCAAATCAATGCCAACAATCACGTCGTTCATAAAAAATGTCCTCTCTTCAATCAGCGTGAGCGTGCCACCACAACTTCCGCAAAGCGCAACACCTTTTGCGGGGTTGCATAGCCGCGCCGGTCTTCGGCAATAATAAGCCCGTCGGGGGTATCGGGCGGGTTGGCAGTAGCAACAACGATGTGCATCCGGGGGTCAAACGGATGCCCCACCGTAGGAATAGGGGCGACGTGATGCGTCGCCAGTACATCCAACAAGCGCATCCGTGTCAAGCGAATGCCATCCAACCAGGCGATAATTGCACGGCGCGTTTCGGCTGGCATAGGCAAACGCAACACCTGCCGCCGCCCACTTTCAAAAGCGGCATCCAGCCCATCCAACGTGGGTAATATTCCGGTCAGCAAATCGAGTTGGGCAGCTTCAATTTCATGCTGATGCCGCTTATCAAGCGCCGATAATTGTTGCGCTTGCTGTTCCAGCGATTTTTGCAAGGAGGTGATGGTTTCTTGTTGTTGTGCTAATTGCGCTTCTTGCAAGGCATTGCTTTTGAATTGTGTTTTTGCCAATTTGCGGATTTGTGTCACTAAATTATCAATGTCATCCACACTGTCAGCGGGGGAAACAGCAGGCGATTGTTCCGTGAGCAATGCCAACAAAGCATCAAGTTTGGGGGTTAACTCGGACAGGCTGTGAGTACTTGCGGTGTCTGGGGACACAGGGGGCACGCCAAAAATAAAGGTATTCAATTTGTCGAAAAATGTTTTCTTCCGGGTCACAGTTCAATGGATCCAAAATCATCCCGAAAATCAGTACGCCCTAAATCACCCCAATGACGCAACACCCACAAAACGTCTTCGACATGCAATGCCGTGTCAACAGGCGGCAATTGTGAGGGCGGTGTCCAGACCGAGGTTTTTTTGGGCAGAAGTATGTCGGTTTCAGCACGACGGCGACTATTTTTCAATTGCTCGTATGCTCGACGAATAATCTTAAAGGCTTCTGCATCTTTTTCGGGCGGATATTTCCGAATCAGCGCGAAATAGGTGCGCTTAATGGTCGCTTGGTCAGCAACCGGCGATACCCCCAAGACACGATACGGGTCGGCAGCGGTTAAATCTGGTTGGAGTTCGGACGAATCCGAGGTTTGTGGATTAGACATATATCAGTATTCTCATCATTTAAAAAAGGAAGATGTCATCGTCATTGTCGTCATTGTCGTCATCATCGTCATCAAAAAAATCACCCCCGAACATCGCCATCATTTCCAACATTGCCGGGTCAAAATTTTGCAATATTGCAGCGATTTCCGGCGGGGCGGATTTTGCCAATTCGGCGCGGAGTTCCGGTGGCATTTCCAACAACATTTGGATAGGATTTGTTTGTCGGTCATACAACAATTCATCTTTCACCAACTTTATGCGATACAACAACATTTGGTCATCTTCTTTTCGGGCTTGATTTTCAGCAATAGTCCAGTGCCGCCGTGCTAATCTGGTTTGCCCCTCATGATGATAAAATGCACCCAGATGCAGGTTCGCTTCGACGTGGGTCGGGTCATCTTTCAATATGCGCCGCAAAATGATTAATGCCTCTTTTTCCCGATCTATGCTCAAATACCCCAACGCAACATCCGCCATTAATTGGGTATCTGTGCTATAGTGTTGCTCAATATATTCAAGCAAGCGTACGCCCTCATCCGTCCGTTCTGCGTCCAGACAATACTGAACCAAATCCAGAAAAAATGCTCCGGGGACAGACGGTGAGATAGCGGTAATGTGCCTGAAAATTCTTTGTAAATCAGCCGCTTCACCAAAATCTATCCATATCCGATAAATGGCATGCAAGGTTTGTAAATCGGTGGAATTAACTGCGCGTGCCTGCTCTAAATAATGACGAGCTTGTTTAAGGTCGCCGAGTTCAGCATACGCACCGCCCAACGCAATTAATAACCGTTGATTGTTCGGGACTTGCTTCAGCCCTTCACGGTAAATTTTTATGGCGACATCCACATCACCCCAACTAGATGCTATCTCACCTTCTCGCTCATAGGTGTGCGCCAACTGTTGGCGAGCCACAGGATGTTGAGGCTCCAACGCCAAAACGCGCAACAAAATCTCACGAGAGCGCATTGGGAAGTAATCGTTATGGTAACTTTCTGCCAATAACACCAAAGCCGGAACGTAATCCGGTTTTTTCTCCAACACCCGGTTGATTTCATTTTCGGCGGCTATCCAGCGTCCTTCTTCTTGATACGCTTGTACT
>JAJRSQ010000439.1 GCA_024278725.1 Chloroflexota bacterium | reverse complement strand
GGGAGTAGGGAGTAGGGAGTAGGGAGTAGGGAGTAGGGAGTAGGGAGTAGGGGGTGTAATCGGCGGCACAGATTCGTCATTCGTCACTCGTTATTCGGAACTAACTATGGTCGTCATCTGGGACATTCTCAAAAAAACAGCCCTTTTCGGCTGGGAAGAAATCATCCATCTGGTGCTGGCGAACATCATCACGCTGGCGGCATTGCTGGCGGGACCGACGCTGGTCATCACCGGCATTAATCGCGGTTCCGCCCTGCTGATGCTGGCGGGGTCGGTGGTGATGTTCGCCATTCCGCCGGCGCTCTTCGGGCTGTTTTGGCTCACCTACCAAATCAGTTTGGGGAACGCGGTGAAGTTCAGCACGTTTGTGGATGGCGTGAAACAACCGCTCAAACCGATGTTCATCTGGGGGGGCATCAACTTGCTGGTGGTAGTGATGCTGGTATCAAATGTAATTTTTTATCAGGCGATGGAAGCCGCTTGGGCGGCATTTGTGGCGCAGTTTTTCTATGGGGTACTCATCGTGTGGCTCATCCTGCAACTGCTGACGCTGGCAATGTACCCGCATCTGGAAACGCCGGGTTTTCGTCTGGCGCTGAAAAACACGCTGAGACTGTTTGCCATCAACCCGTTTGCGGTCATCGGGATGGCGGTGATTGTGATTGGGGAAGTAGCGCTGGGGGGATATGCGCCCGTCATTCTGGGGCTGCTGTCGGTATCGCTGGCGGCGCTGGTCGCCAGCATAACCGTGGAAGAGCTGGTGAAAATTTCGCGCGGAGAAGGGTAGAGATTGGTAATTGGAGATTCGACCACCAATCTCTAATTGCCAATCTCCACCGTCCCCCATCTCACCCATTCAACGATTTCAACTGTTCCGCTTGGGCGTGGTTGATGAGCGCGTCGATGAATTCATCAATTTCGCCATCCAGAATGGCGGGCAGGCGATGGCTGGTATACCCGATGCGATGGTCGGTGACGCGGGTTTGCGGGAAATTGTAGGTGCGAATCTTCTCGCTGCGGTCGCCCGTGCCCACCTGTGAGCGTCGCGCCGCGCCGAGTTCCGCCTGCTGTCGCTGCTGTTCCATATCATACAATTTCGCCCGCAAAATGGACATCGCCTTGATTTTATTCTGCAACTGGCTCTTTTCATCCTGACAGGTGATGACCAATCCGGTGGGAACGTGGGTCAGCCGCACCGCCGAATCGGTGGTGTTGACGCTCTGCCCGCCGGGTCCGCTGGAACGGAAAATATCCACCCGGATGTCGTTGGGGTCAATATCCACTTCCACGTCTTCCATCTCCGGCAGCACCGCCACCGTCGCGGTGGAGGTGTGGATGCGTCCGCTGCTCTCGGTGCTGGGCACACGCTGCACCCGATGCACGCCGCTCTCGTATTTGAGACGGGAATAAGCACCCTTCCCTTTCACTTGAAAAATCACCTCTTTGAACCCGCCGATGCCGCTCGCATTGCTGCTGAGCATCGTCGTCTTCCAGCGGTGATTTTCGGCGTAACGGGTGTACATGCGGAAAAGGTCGGCGGCAAAAAGCCCCGCTTCGTCGCCCCCTGCGCCCGCGCGAATTTCCACAATCACGTTTTTGTCGTCGTTGGGGTCTTTCGGCAACAGCATCAGGCGCAGAGTCTCTTCCAATTTCGCAACCTGCGTTTCCAGTGTGGCGGCTTCATCCCGAAACATATCGCGTTCCGCCGGGTCGTCGAAGCCCGCCTCAAGCATCTCCCGCACGTCTGCCAATTCCTGCTTCAACTGCTTATACTGCCGAAATGCCTGCACTGTCGGCTCCAAATCCGATTGCTCCTGCCCGTATTTTCGCAACAAATCGGGGTTGGTCGCCACTTCGGACTGCGACATCAGATTCATTAATTCGTTATAGCGTGCTTCAAGTGATTCTAATCGTTCAAACATTTTCGTTGCCTTTCTACCAAAAGAGAACCCGCCGAAGGGTCTGGCGGGTTGCGCCTGCATATAATACCCGATTCAGCGGTAAATCGCAATTTCGGTTTGGGGATAACGCCCGCTCACGCGAGGCACGCCACCCATTCCTGCACCGTTTCGCGCCATAACCCGTCGCGGTATGCCGATTTTTGCAATTCCAGCCGTTTTTTGCGCCAATGCAGAAAGGCGCGGTTGCGCTCGCCGGTGTCGGTTTCGCGGGGTGGCTCGGGATTTTCCGCCGTAAATTTTTTCACCAGCGCATGCGCCGCTGCCGGACGCTCGTGCCATACGCCCGCCACCGAAAAATCATCCGTTAAAAATAGCAGCGTGGGAATGTGATTGTGCCCGTCGGCGGCGGGAAATGCGTTGGCGATGTCCCAAAAATCGTCGCGGCGCACAATCCGCAGCGAAATTGTCCGCACCGCATCCACGAGGCGGGCGGCGATGGAGAGATTCAGCACCGAATCGGGGCAAAAATCTTCCGTCAGCACCAAAATGCGGGTGACGTTTTTTTCGGCGGCGCGGGCGGCAAAAGCGTCGAACGCGCCCACGGGGATGGGCAACATTTCATACTGCTCGCGCATATGGCGCTGAAGCGTTTCCATTGATGCCAAATAGTTCGGAAAGCGCAAACCTTCGGTGAAGGCTTGTTGAATTAATAGTGTGGTCATACATCACCTTTGGTTTAATGAATTTTGTCTGAATGATACCCGCTCCACACAAAAACGCAAACTACCCGCTCAGGGTGGAAACGATGAACGGCGCGAGGTCGGTGAGGGCGTGCATGGTCTGTATCCGCCGGTGCTCCGCGCCGAGCGCCAGACACAGGGCGGGGGCAGCGGTATGCTTGCGCGTCGAAAGGTCATCCAAATTACCGTGGTCGCTGAAAACCAGCACCAGCGTTCTCTGCGCGTCAATCGCCGCCATCAGTCCGCTGAAAAAATCATCCAGCATGCCGAGCAGGGCTTCAGCCTGCGCCGCGTCCTGTTTGTGCCCCACCACATCGGTGTACCACAGCTCAAAATAGGTCAGGCGGTGGTCGGCGGCGAGCGCCGCCAATTGCGCGCCCGCTTCCGGTGCGGAAATGAGGGGCACATCATACCCCCACTGACGCCAATAGCGGTTCGTCAGCAGTGCGGAGACAGCGCGCCCCCGGCGCAGGTCGTCCGCCCCGCGCAATTTCAGCCCCGCCGACAGCGCACCGCGCGTATTCGCGCTGAGGCGTTCCGTGCCACGGGTGAGCCGGTTCAAAAAACGGTCGGGAAAAGCGTTGGCGAAAGAGACTGCTTTTTCGGCGGCGAGCAGGGTGTGAAAAACGGTGTCGCGCGCCAGCATCGCCTTCAACGGCGCGGTGGGATAGGGTCCAATATGTTCCCCCACCACTTCGGGGGCGTTGATGCCCGTCAGAATCGCCGTTTGCCCCGTGCCCGACTGCGGCAATCCTGCCACACCGAGCGCGGCATCCAGCCCCACCAGCGTGGCGGCATCGGTGCTGATGCCCGCCGAATCGCGCACCAGCGCGTGACCATCCAACTGCGCGCGCAGAAACGGGGTGGCATTCGGCGCGGCGAAGGGGTTACGGGCGAGCGCATCGTCCCCCAGCCCGACCCCATCCAAAAATACGGCGATGATATTTTCGACGGGCATGCACTATTCGCCGGTTTTGACGCTGATTTCCAGCCCGCTGCCGAGGGGAACAGTGACGCTTTCCAGATTGGGGTGGTTTTGCACGTACATGATGTAATCCAGCAGCTCATCGCCGTGCGAGACGGCATTGTCGGCAATGACCAGACTGCCCACGCCAAGCTGTTTGTATATCACATCAAAATAAGTTTCGTAATGGTCTTTCACGGCATCAATGAAGAGTAAATCCACCGGCTCGGAAAAACTGCGCAGGGTTTCGCGGGCATCGCCCACCAGAATGTCGATGTAATCGGACAATCCGGCTTTCTCAAAATAGCCGCGCGCTTCTTCGGCGCGGGCGGGGTCAATTTCGCAAGTGGTGACCTTTCCGCCATACTGCCGGGCGACCAACGCCAGCCAGATGGTGGAATAGCCGCGATTGGTGCCCACCTCCACAATATTTTTCGCATGTGCGCCCAACGCGGTGATGTACAGCAATTTCGCCGCCTCCGGGTCGAGCGCCAAAATGCGCTCGCTGACGGGGGCGTTCTGCATCCGCTCGCGTTCGTCGCGCATTTCCAATTCGGTGAGCGTGTTAAAGACTGCGGGTTCCATTTGTTCTCCTTTTCGTTCAATGTATCCACATTATACCTGACATCCAACAGGGATAAAAAAAGGGAAGCCCGATTGAGCTTCCCTTCGGATGATGCGTGTTTTTAGAAAACCGTTGCCAGAATTTGGGTGGAACCGGATACCCAGTCGAGGAAAGGCTGTGCGCCGATGGCGATTGCCAGCACCAGCACCATCGAAATGGTGACGACGAAATTCAGCGAACGGCTGACGGGGATGGGGGTGGTGTCTTCCGCCGGGGAGAAGAACATTTTGCGGGCAATGCCGAGGTAATAGTACACGGAAATCACGCTGTTGAACAAGCCGATTGCCGCCAGCACATACATTTGCTGCTTTATCGCCGCGCCGAAAACCAGCAGTTTACCGATGAAGCCGGCGGTGGGCGGAATACCGATGAGCGACAGCAGGAAGATAACGAACGCGATGGACAGATACGGCGCGCGTTTCACCAGCCCGTTGAACTGCTCGACGCTGCTGGAGCCGGTTTTATTTTCGACCGCCAAAATGATGGCGAATGAACCGAGGTTGGTGAACAGATAGCCGAATAGGAAAAGCAGCAGCCCGTTCAACCCCTGGTCCCAGCCCTCAATGGGCGGCACGCCGCCGACAAATTGCGGCGCAATGGCTATCACCCCGATGAGCATGTAGCCCGCCTGCGCGATGCTGGAATAGGCGAACAGCCGTTTGATGTTCTTTTGCCAGATGGCAACGACGTTGCCAAAGGTCATGGTGATGATGGCGATGCCGGTGAGAATCAACACCCAATCAGTGTTGGCGGTGCGGGCAAACGCGGGAAAGGCGACGGTCAACACCCGCACCATCAGCGCGAAACCGGAGGCTTTCGGTCCCACGGAAAGGAAGGCGGTGACCGGCGTCGGTGCGCCCTGATAGGCTTCCGGTGACCATTGGTGGAAGGGAACCAGCGCGATTTTGAAGCCTAGCCCGACGATGATGAGCACAATTGCCGGAATGGCTAACACGTGGATGATGCTGGGGTCGGAGCTTCTGATGCCGGTAGCGATACCGTGCAGGTCGAGCGAGCCGGTTGCGCCGTAGATGAGCGAGAAGCCGAGAAGCATCACCGCGCTGGCAACCGCGCCATAGAGGAAATATTTCAACGCGGCTTCGATGGAAAATGCATCATTGCGCATGAAACCCGTCAGCAGGTAACTGGTGATGGAAAGGAATTCAAAGGCGAGGAAAATCATCACCAGATTGGTGGAACTGGCAACCAGCATCAACGCCAGTCCGGCAAAAAGCATCAGGGCGTAAAATTCGCCGGGATAACGAATTTTTTCGCGGACATAATCGGTTGCCAACAGCCCAACCAGCGCAACCGTGAGCGCGGCATACACTTTGAAGAACATCGCAAAGCGATCCATCGCCAGCATGGGCACTGCGCCCGCGCCATCCGTGGAGATGACCGCCAGTTGAATCACACCGTTGTTGGCTTGCATCCACACAAAAATGGTGGCGGCAAGCGTGACCAGCGCGCCGGTCAGCATGATGATTGCCAGTGTGTTCGAGCGCGGTTTCCAGATTAAATCGAGCGCCAACAGGGCAAACGCGAACACGAGCAAAATTGTTTCAGGTAACAGTAGCATAAATGTATTCAATGTAAACCTCCTATCAAGGAGCACACGTCAGCCGCAAATTAATATGCGGCTCTGAGAATGGCGTTGCTGGCAAGGTTGATGATATTCACAATTACCGATGGATACACGCCGATTATAATCATCCCCACCAATAACGGAACCATCGTAATCACTTCAAAACGGGAAATATCTTCACCGCGCGTCCAATGCTGCGCATCGAAGATTTTTGCCCATTTCTCCGGACTGAAATCGCCCAAGAAGACGTTCTGTATGATTTTCCACAGGATGTATGCCGCGGTCAGCACAATGGCAATCACGCCGATGATTGCCATCACCGGAATGGTGGCAAATGCGCCCCGGAAAATCAACAACTCGCTGATGAAGCCCGCCAAGCCCGGCAACCCCAGCGAGGCGAATGCGGTGACCATCATGATGCCGTAATATTTCGGCATATGTTTGCTCAACCCGCCGAATGCGGTCAGGTCGCGGGTATGTGTGCGTTCATACAGCACCCCCACCAAGAAGAACAATCCACCGGTGATGATACCGTGGTTGAACATTTGCAGAATTGCGCCGTTCAGGGCGATGGTGCGACTGGTGAGGTCGCCCGTGGCGACTGCCGCCGCCACACCCAGCACAAAGTAGCCCATATGACTGACGGAGGAATAGGCAATCAGCCGTTTCAAGTCCCACTGCGCCATACTGACCAGCGCGCCGTAAATCATGCTAATCAGCCCCAGCACCGCCACAATCGTCGCCGATTGCTGGAACACGTCAGGGAAGTATGGGATGAGGATACGAATCATCCCGTACCCGCCGAGCTTCAACAGCACACCCGCCAAAATGACCGAACCGGCGGTCGGGGCGGCGGTGTGCGCATCCGGCAACCAGGTGTGGAAGGGGAAGAGCGGCACTTTAATGGCAAAGGCGATGAAGATTGCCCAGAATATCATCACTGCCAATTCAGGCGAGAAGCTCAACAGCCCCGGAATTTGGGTGATGTCCCACGAGCCGGTGTTCAGATAAATGGCGATGAATGCCAGCAACATCGCCACCGAACCGACCAGCGTGTAGAGGAAAAATTTGATGGCGGAGTATTGCGGGCGGTCTTTTTTCTGCCCCCAAATACCAATCATCAGGAACATCGGCACGAGTTCAATTTCCCAGAAGAAATAGAAGAGTACCATATCAAGCGCCAAAAAGACCCCGGTCAGTGATGCTTCCAGCAGCAGGAACATCGCAAAAAATTCTTTGACGCGGGTTTTAATGACTTTGGAGCTGTACCACAACCCCAACGTGCTGAGCAGGGCGCTCAAAAATACCAGCGGGATGCTCAAGCCGTCAACCGCCACAAAGTAATTCACGCCCAGACTGGGAATCCACGAATATTGCTCCACAAATTGATACCCGGCTTGGTCGTAATCGTACCCAAGCCACACCAAAATGGAGAACAGCAAGGGGAACAGACTGGTAATGATGGCGAGATTCTTGATGCCTTTTTCGTTTTCGTTGGGGATGAACAGGATGATGATTGACCCCAACAACGGAATTAAAAGAATAAGCGTGAGTATGAACGGTATGTTCATTATGATGGTTCCTCCCGACGTAACAAATTAGTTACCCATAACAGAGCTTTCGCTCAGCTAAAATCCAAGACCAAACAGATATGCGCCCACCAACGAGAGCGACACCAACGCAATCACCAGCAGATAGTTTTGCACTTGCCCCGTTTGGGTGTAGCGCAATTCTTTCCCCATCCAGCGGAAGAACCGAGCCGTGCCCAGCACGCCCAGCCCGTCAACCACCACGCGGTCAAACTCCCCGCTGACGATGGATAACCATTTGCCGGTGTTGCCCACAAAGTTCACAATCGGGTTGATGACCCAATCATAATCAAACTTTCCGGCGAAGTTTGCCAATTTCACCACCGGATTAATGATGACGGCAAAATAGAATTCGTCCACATAATATTTGTTTTTCAACAGGGTGAACAGCGGACGCCCCAAAAGTTTGACCATCGGGTCGGATTGCCCGGCTTGATGCCCGCGATAGAGGGCGATACCCCCGAAAAATCCGGCGAGTCCGATGATGGTAGCGACACCTGCCAGCCCCCAGTTGAGGGGCAGCGCTTCCAGATTGAGCACCTCGGTGCTTTCGTAAATCAGCCCGGCAAATTCGTGCAACCAGCCGTTGCCGATGATGGGAACATTCTTCGGAATGTTGATGAAACCGAGCGTGAGTGCGAAAAAGCCGAGTACGAGCAGCGGATAGGTCATCCGTTTGCCCGGTTCAACGGCGTGTTCTGCCAATTTGGTGCGCGGTTTGCCCAAAAATACCAGCCCGATTTGACGACCCATGTACAGAGCGGTGACAAACGCGCCCAGCAATCCCGCCAGCCACGCCCAGAATGCTATGCTGCCGAAATTGAATCCGCCCGCCTGATGCCATGCTTCCGCCAGAATTTCATCCTTGCTGAAAAATCCGGCGAAGGGCACAATCCCCACCAGCGCGAGCGTGCCCGCCATATAGGCGATGTAGGTCTTTTTCATTCGGTTTGCCAGCCCGCCCATATTCATCATGTCCTGCGGGTCGGTCTCATGGTCGTGCGCGTGATGCGCGCCGTGTTCCATCGCGTGAATCACCGAGCCGGAGCCGAGGAAGAGCAGGGCTTTGAAGAAGGAATGGGTGAGCAGGTGGAAAATCCCCGCGAGGAAACCGCCCAAGCCCAACCCAATCATCATATAACCCAATTGGCTGATGGTGGAATATGCCAGCACCCGTTTGATGTCGTTTTGGGCAATGCCGATGGTCGCGCCGAAGAAGGCGGTGATAGCGCCGATGATTGCCACCCATTGCAGCGAGCCAACAGGGACGACGGCAAAAAGAGGGAGCATGCGCGCCACCAGATACACCCCCGCCGAAACCATCGTGGCGGCGTGGATCATCGCGGAAACGGGTGTGGGACCTTCCATCGCGTCGGGGAGCCAGACGTGCAACGGGAATTGCGCGCTTTTGCCCACCGCGCCGCCGAAAATCAGCAGCGAGATGACGACGGAAGCGGGTTGCCCCCAGATGGTCGCTTCTGCCAATCTTTCCAGCACTGCCGGGGTGAAAATTTCGCGGAAGGTCAACGTGCCGGTTTGGCTGTACAGCAGGAGCATTCCGCCAAAAAACAGTACGTCGCCGACACGGGTGGTCAGGAACGCTTTCAGCCCCGCTTTTTTGGCGCTGTCTTTTTCAAACCAGAACCCGATGAGCAGGTAGGAACACAGCCCCATAATTTCCCAGGCGATGAACAGCAGCAACAGGTTATCCGCCACGACCAGCGTCAACATGCCGGAGACGAAGAGTGAAACATAGGCGAAGAAGCGGGCATAGCGCGAATCGCCTTCCATGTATTCCGAGGCGTAAATGAAGATGAGCGACGATACAAACGGAACCATGAAGAGCATCGCGGCGGTGAAACCATCCACGGCGAAGCCCATATTGAACACGCCGGTTCCGGTGGGCAACCACGGAATGGTCAGCGACCAGCCTTCCACCTGCACATGCTCTCCGCCAACAATGGTGGCGATGGCAATCAGCCACGAGATGATGGTGGACAATCCCAACCCCGCAATTGCCAGCCCCGCGCTCAGTTTGTTGTTTTTGTTTGCCCACAGCACTATCAGCGCAAATGCCAGCAACGGAAACAACGGAATGTAAGGCGTGAGTGCAAATAATTTTTCCATAGAAATACCTCGTTTGTTCCCTAGAACTTCATTGAATCCAGGTTTTCAACATCAACCGTACCTCGGCGGCGATATGCAGCGATGAAAATCGCCAGCGCGACAGCGGCTTCGGCGGCGGCAATGGCGATGACGAACACCGCAAATACCTGCCCCTCAACACGCGCCGGGGTGATGTATCGGTCAAACGCAACCAAATTGATGTTCGTGGCATTCAACATCAATTCCAACCCGATTAAAATGGCAATGGCATTTTTGCGGGTGAGGGCGACGTAAAATCCAATCATGAACAATGCCGTGGCAACGAAAATCCACCACGAAAGGGGTATGGCTGACATGGCTATTCCCTCCCTTCTTCGGTTTGAATATCACGGGCGAGGATGATGGCGCCAATCAGCGACACCAGCAACAGCACCGAAACCACTTCAAACGGAATGACATAACTGCCCAAAAAGCTCATACCGAGCAACACCAACACGTTATCGGCATGTTTTTCGGCGCTGAGGGGCCAAGTCACCTGCATCACCACGCCCAGCAATGCCACAAACAGCAAAAACGAAGCGATTGCCGCGAGCCAAGTTTGGCGGTTCGTTTGCTGTTCTTTGGTGGTCATCATTCGCCGGGAGAGCATGATGGCGAACAAAATGAGAATGGCAATCGCTCCGATGTAGACCACAATTTGCACGGCAGCTAAAAATCCGGCGTTCAACAGAACGAAGT
The DNA here is from genome assembly GCA_024278725.1 of Chloroflexota bacterium. GTDB lineage: Bacteria > Chloroflexota > Anaerolineae > 4572-78 > 4572-78 > JANTHQ01. Next base: position 1,428 of record JAJRSQ010000439.1, on the reverse strand, counting down.
AGCCCGCCATCCCGCTCAATGATGCGCTGAAAAACAGGGCGGCATAATAAATATTTTTGGTGGTGATAACCCCGATGCCGCCACCCAACACTAAAATTGTAAAAATGAAAAAGACAATCTGCTCAACCATAAACGCCTACCTCGGATGACTAATTTTCTATTGCGGCGATAGCACGGAAGCCTCTGGCGCGACTGCGACGAGCGAAGGCGCGCACAACCAGCGTGGTGAGGAAAACGAGCAACACACTCGCCACCAACATGGTGATGGTCTGCCCGATACCGCCCCAACTTGCCAGCGGACCGGCGGGAATTTCCGCGCCCATCGAAACATTGCCCGGCTGAAATAAACGGACGATGAAAGCCATCACCAGCAGGTTCACCAGCGACAGCGGGGTCAGTAATTTCCAGCCGAAATCCAGCAATTGGTCAATGCGGAAACGGGGCAGCGTCCCCCGGAACCACATCATAATGAAGATGAAGATGCCCATTTTGAGCAGGTAGTACACAAATCCCAGCACGCCGCCCCAAAATGGCGATGCCGCCACCGCTTGCGCCACGCCGGGACCGTTCCAGCCGCCCAGAAACAGCGTCGCACTCAACGCCGCCACTGCCAGCGCATGCACGTATTCGGAAATCATGAACAGCCCGAATTTCAGCCCGGAATATTCCACATGGAACCCGGCGACAATCTCGCTATCGGCTTCCAACAGGTCGAACGGCGAGCGCCCCACTTCCGCCACGCTGGCGAGGAAGAAAATCAGGAAGGTGAGCGGCATAGCGAAGATGTACCAGCCCCCGCTTGCCAGCGTTTGGTTTTCGGTGATGGTGAGGGTGGACATTGAACCGGCAACCACCGCCACGGTGATGAGCGCGATGACCATCGGCACTTCATATGAAACCAGTTGCGACACCGCGCGGAACGCGCCCAGCAGCGCATACTTGTTGTTGCTGCTCCAGCCGCTCATCAGAATGCCCAAAATGCTGAAAGCCCCCACCGCCACAACATAGAAAATCCCGATGCTCAAATCGGTACCGATGAGTCCGGGCGCAACGGGCAACACGGCGAAAATCAGAATGGACGCCACTGCCGCCAGCCCGGGACCAATATTGAACGGGATGCGGTCTGCGCCCAATGGGGTGATGTCTTCTTTGGTGAGCATTTTGATGGCATCCGCCATCGCCTGCATGATGCCAAAGGGTCCGGCGCGGTTGGGTCCGATGCGGTCTTGGATGCGGGCGATGATTTTTCGTTCCAGCCACGTCAGCACAATCATTGCCATAGGGGCAACCACCAACGCCAGAATAAACCCGTACACTGCCCATACAATCACCGAAGCGGCGGGTTCAACGGGCAACCCCCACCACGATGCATTGCTCAGAATGTTGGCAAGCCAATTAATTATTTGTTCCATAAGCGTGTGTCTCCAT